>NZ_JAJNQM010000075.1:0-17295 GCF_022227785.1 Ectothiorhodospira lacustris
ATTTGCTTTCTTCGTCGGCGCGTCGTTCAAGGGCATTGCTCAGAGGACCCACAAAACCGTAGGCCAGGAGGATCCCGGTGAAGGTACCCACCAGTGCGGCGGCCACCAGGCCACCGATCTTGTCGATGGGGCCGTCCAGGGCGGTCATGGTATTCACGATGCCCAGCACTGCCGCGACGATACCGAAGGCCGGCAGACCGTCGGCCACCCGGCTCACCGCATGGGCGGGGTCTGCCGCCTCATGGTGGTGGGTTTCGATATCGATATCCATCAGGTTGTCCAGCTCGAAGGAGTTCATGCTGCCGCTGACCACCAGACGCATGTAGTCCGAGATGAATTCCACCGCATGATGATTCTTCAGTACCCGGGGGTATTTTTCGAACAGGGGGCTGTTTTCCGGCTCTTCAACATCCCCTTCGATGCCCATCAGCCCTTCCTTGCGCGCCTTGGTGAAGAGGTCATACATCAGGCTCAGCAGCTCCATGTAATCGTCTTTCTTGTAGACGGGGCCGCCCATCATTTTGGGAATGAGGGTGATGACCTTCATGATTGTCTTCATGGGGTTGGCAATGACGAAGGCCCCCAAGGCCGCCCCGATGATGATGATGAACTCGTAGGGCTGCCAGATCAGGATGAGCTGCCCGCCATGAAGGGACCATCCGCCCAGTACGGCAACGATAACGATGATTGAGCCTAGAATGAGATTCACGGGCCGTGTTCCTCCGGGTGCCTGGCTGGGGCTTTGGGCTGGCTAGGATGTGAGAATGCGGGCCATAATAACCGAATCTAACTCTGTGAAGCACTGCTCAATCTGAAGGAGCGAGCTGATGGGCAAACACGTACCGGGCCAGTGGGTCGGTGTTTTTGGTGAAAGGGGCCTTCCCTTGCTGCCGGGTACCCGCGGGTTACTGGCTGATCTGGACTCGGATCAGATATCCAGCATGCGTCTGGTGGCTCGTCTGATCCAGCGGGATCCGGGGCTGGCCCTCAGCGTCGTTCGCACCGCCAACGCGGTGCCCCATCGCCACTTCCACAGCGAGGTGGTGTCCCTGGACGAGGCCGCCATGATGATCGGCATCCAGGGTATTTTGCGCTGCATGGAAAATGTCATGCCGCTGGAGCGCCTGCTCGATCCTGCCGCCCAGGCCCGCTATCTCCAGGTGGCTGCCCGTTCCGCCTATACCGCCCTGTTGGCGGAGGTCTGGGGTGACATCCGCCACGACATGATCCCCGCCGAGGTCTCCCTGGCCGGTTTGTTTTACAACCTGGGCGAGCTGGTCCTGGCGGCCCATGAGGAACGGCGGATCCAGCGCTACCTCTCGCTGATGGCGGATAGCTCCGTTCTACCCCATGAGGCGGAATATGTGGCCTTGGATCTGAGCCTGCGCGCCGTGGGCCACCAGTTGGCGGAGTCCTGGCAACTGCCGGAGATGGTGCGGCATTGCATGCGTCCTGCCAATGCCCGCCACCTGCGCACCCTGGGGGTCATGCTGGCGGCCAAACTGGCCCGTGAAGCGATGCGGGGTTGGTGCAGCCCGGGGCTGGTCGGAGATTTGCGGCTGGCGGCTGAGTATCTGGATGTGGATGCGGAAACCGTGGTGACACAGATCAACCGCGTCTCCGGGGAGTTCAATCTTTATGGGGATCTTTACGGCATCATGGCACCGATCCCGGAACTGCAGATCGAGGATATCGCCGGACAGTTGCCACAGGGTCCGACATCACCCGCGCCGGCCTTCTGTCTGGCGCCCAGGTCGGACCGGTTTGCGCAGGCTGAAGCCCGCCTTCAGGCCGCCGCGTCGGCCGATGAAGATGAGGTGGTGGAGGTGTTGCTGGCCGGTTTGCACCACGGTCTTGGACTGAACCGGGTTGTCTTCGCCCGTCTGGAGGACGGTGGGGAGAGGCTGGTGCCGGCCTCTATGGAAGGCACCGATTATGAACCGGATTTCAATCGGGCCACCATTGATCTCAATGGACGCCATCTGCTGACGGTGCTCATGAGGCGCCCTGCCTCGTTTTGGCTCAATCCCGGCAACGTGGCGGAGATGTGGCCGCAGGTGCCCGAATCCCTGCGTGCGGCCATTGGCGTCCAGGAATTCTTCGCCCACTCCCTGTTTGCCGGAGAGCACCCCGTCGGCATGGTCTACGCCGACCGGCGTTCCCGGGCTTGTGCGCTGGATAAGCGGGCCCTGGCCGGGTTCAATCGCTTGACGACGCTGGCTCAGGCCGAGCTGCTGAGGTTGCAGCAGGCGGCCGGAGCCAGGCCCCGGCCCCGTGCCGAGCCGATCCGCACGTTGCGCTGATCAGCCCCTGCCGTAGCGGCGTTCGATGTACTGCTCCACCAGTTGCTGGAATTCCTCGGCGATATGGTCGCCCTTGAGGGTGACGGTCTTTTCGCCATCCTCATAGACCGGGGCCACGGGCATTTCACCGGTACCCGGCAGGCTGATGCCGATGTTGGCATGCTTGCTTTCCCCCGGGCCGTTGACCACGCAGCCCATTACTGCCACGGTCATCTCCTCGACGCCCGGATAGCGCTTGCTCCAGTCGGGCATGTTGTGGCGGATATAGTTCTGAATATCCTGGGCCAGGTGCTGGAAATAATCGCTGGAGGTGCGGCCGCAACCGGGGCAAGCCACCACGGCCGGGATGAAGCGTCGCAGTTCCAGGCTCTGCAGGATTTCCTGGGCCACGATCACTTCCTTGACCCGCTCGGCCCCCGGTTCCGGGGTGAGGGAGACGCGGATGGTATCGCCGATGCCTTGCTGCAGCAGCACCGCCAGGGCGGCAGTGGAGGCGACGATGCCCTTGACGCCCATGCCCGCCTCGGTCAGGCCCAGGTGCAGGGGATAGTCGCAGCGGGCGGCCAGATCGGTATAGACACGAATCAGGGGCTGGACACCGCTGACCTTGCAGGAGAGCAGGATGCGGTCATGGGGCAGGCCGATCTCCTCGGCGCGCCGGGCGCTGCTCAGGGCGGACTCGATCAGGGCCTCGCGGTTGATGTCCTGGACATCCAGCGGCTGATCCCGCCGGGCGTTTTCGTCCATCATGCGGGCGAGCAGTTCCTGATCCAGGCTGCCCCAGTTGACGCCGATCCGTACCGGCTTGTCATAGCGGCAGGCCATCTCGATCATCTGGGCGAACTGGGTGTCGCGCCGGGCACCGCGGCCCACATTACCCGGGTTGATGCGCAGCTTGGCCAGGGCCTCGGCACAGGCCGGATACTTGCTGAGCAGGCGATGACCATTGAAATGGAAATCTCCCACCAGGGGCACGTTCAGGCCCATGGCATCCAGCGCTTCACGGATGTGGGGAACGGCAGCGGCGGCTTCTTCGGTATTGACCGTGATACGTACCAGTTCCGAACCGCCCCGGGCCAGGTCGGCCACTTGACGGGTGGTCTTTTCCACGTCGGCGGTATCGGTGTTGGTCATGGACTGCACCACCACCGGGGCGTCACCACCGACCACCACATGGCCGACGCGGACAGGGACGGTGACATGGCGACGGTAACCTGGAATATTGGCATTCATCAGCGGCAAGGATCCCGTTCTTGGAGTTGTGCAATCTTATCAGGAATTGTTTTTTCAGGGGCCTTGTGCGGATATCAGCCGGCCTTGAGCACGCTGAGGCGAAATTTTCTGGCCTGTTCCGGCGTATCCAGCTGGCTGGACAACACCTCCAGGGCTTCATCCAGGGTGGTCACCCGGGGCCACGCCTCCTCGCAGATGAGTATCCCCATGGGGCCCATGAACTCGATGATCTCCCGTTCCAGTCGCTGCCTGAGTGCATCATCAAGCGGGGTGACCGGCACGTGTTGCGACGGGTCCGCAGGCAGGGCCGCTGCCTTCCCGCCTGCGGACCGGATATCGACGATGAGATCATCGTCCAGCAGCCCCTGGAGATGGGTGGCCACATCCGTGAAACCGGAGAACTGATCCAGCAGTTCCCCGGTGGTTCGAGCGCCGTTGACCATGATGAGGATACGTCGCGCATCAATGGAGAGCGACCGGTCCTTGTTGTTGATGGCTGTTTTGCCCTTGCTGGTCTTGGCAAATATGCTGTTTCTTTCCATGATGGCTTCACCCTGTTAGGCAGTTCCGGAACATCCGCAAGCCTGGGTTCAGGCGGGTTTGCGGAGGCGTTCAAGGGCGATTCTGATGCTCACTGACATGCGTTCGATGGCGCGCGCCAGCGCGCCGATCTCGTCTCCCCGGTGGGTACCGGCGATCCCGTGATCGAACTGACCTCGGCTGAGCCCCTCCGCGGCCCGGGTCAGCTGCACGATGGGACGCGAAATCTGCCGGGCCAGCAGGAAGGCGATCAGGACCACCAGCACCAGCGTGATGGCACTCATGGTCATGGCATCCCTGCGGGCCTTGAGCAGAGGCGCGAAGGCCTCCTGATAATCCTGCTGGATCATGACCGTCCAGCCCAGCCCGATCTCCTGCCGGAAACCCACCAGGCGTTGCCCTTGATGTTCGATGATCACGGGATACTGGTCGGCCCCCGGGGTGGCCAGAATGGGGTGCCAGCCGTAATCCTGGAGCTGTCCCTCCACCTGTTCCGGCTGGCCGTGGGCGATCAGCTGACGGGCGGGGTCCAGCACCATGGTGAAGCCGGTGTCACCGATTCTGGCCCGGGTGGTGGCATCGGAGACATCCACCAGGTGCTGGGCCGTCGCCATCACCCCCACCAGGTTTGACGGTCC
The DNA here is from genome assembly GCF_022227785.1 of Ectothiorhodospira lacustris. Lineage (NCBI taxonomy): Bacteria > Pseudomonadati > Pseudomonadota > Gammaproteobacteria > Chromatiales > Ectothiorhodospiraceae > Ectothiorhodospira > Ectothiorhodospira lacustris. The sequence continues at coordinate 4,715 of NZ_JAJNQM010000075.1, forward strand.
TTCCCCGCCGTCATCAAGAATCGGTTTGGCCAGGATCAGGGCCGGCCTTCCGCTGGTACGGCCGATGAGGACCTGCTGCCCCACGGGCGCACCCTCGATGACCTGTCTGAAGTAGCCGCGGTCACCGTAGTAGGTCAGGGGGTTGTCGTCATTACGTCCGATGTTCCGCCCCTCCGGGTCAACCGTGAAGGCCAGGTAGACCCACTCATAGGCATCGTCCAGCGCCTTGAGCGGCGCCCTCTGCCGTTCGGTGTCCATGGCCCGGATGTCCGGCAGTGCCGCATTCTGGGACAACACCCTGAGATTCATGTCCAGCCAGCCGTCGATCCGGTCGGCAAGGCCCTGGCTGGTGAGCATCAGTTGTCGACTCACATTGTCGTGCCAGCTGCGCTCGATCTGATACACGGCGATGTAGAGCGCCCCCGCGATGGGAATGAAGGCCACCAGCAGCAAGGTAAGAAGGATTTTATGAAAGATCCTGAGGTGGAACAGTTTCCGTTCTGCAGACATTATCCGGCGCTCCTGGGGAAGACCCTGCGGTTCAGGTCGGGAGTGTAATCGGGTCGGGCGGTTTTGAACGCAAATTAGGCACTGCACACCGACGATCCCCCTGAAAGACCCGATAAACCTTGCCTGAATGGCCCTTGTGTCCGGCAACCCGGTTGACGCAAGGGTTTCATGGACGCATAATCCGAGGCCCTTTTGGCGGGTCGGTTTTGTCCCGACCGCGCCAATCACCTTGTTATGGTGACCTGCACCGGTCCCCTCGCGACAATAAGCTGTGAACCCCGCCAGGCCCGGAAGGGAGCAACGGTAACAGTGGACTTGGGCGCCGGGGTGTGGCTGGTGCGGGTTGCCACCCTTATCGTTGATGATGGCGGACACCGCCCGAGGGCTGGCCTTGCCGGTCCGATGCCCGCTACCATGGCCACATCTTGGATGTCCATGGAGACCTGCCCGCTGTGATCAAATCCTCTCTGTCCTTCTTGCTTGCCCTGGTTGCCGCTTGTCTGCTGCTTGCCCCGGCGGGCGCAGCCGAACTCCAGATCCGTGATCTCAAGACCGGCGACGGCCCCCGCGCCGATCGCCACCATGCCGTGCGGGTGCATTACACCGGCTGGCTGGAAGATGGCACTCAGTTTGATTCCAGCCATGACCGGGGCGAGCCCCTGAGCCTGATCCTGGGGCAGGGGCAGGTCATCCCCGGCTGGGAAACGGGTCTTCTGGGCATGCAGGCCGGTGGCCAGCGGGAACTGATCATTCCGCCTCGGTTGGGTTACGGTGAGCGGGGCGCGGGCCGGTCGATTCCGCCCAATGCCACCCTGCGCTTCGAGGTGGAGTTGGTGGCGGTGGAATCGCCGCCCTTTGCCAACGTGAGCAACGACGAACTGGCCGAGCTCATCGCCGCCGGGGTCAAGGTCATCGACATCCGGCGGCCGGAGGAATGGCGCGAGACCGGGGTGTTGGAGGGCAGCTACCTGATCACTGCCTTTGATGCCAACGGCCGCTTCGTGCGCAGTTTCCCCCGCCATCTGACCCGGGTGGTGGAGCGGGACGAGCCCTTCGTGCTCATCTGCCGGGTGGGTAACCGCACCGGCGTACTGGCTCGGTTCATGGCTGAAGAAGCGGCTTACACCCAAGTGATGAACGTCACCGACGGCATCCTGGGCTGGTTGGGGGAGGGGCGCACCGTCAGCAGCGATTGCCCCAGCCTGCAGTCCGGTCAGCGATGCTGAACAGAAAAGGGATCCCGGTTCATGTCGCCTCATCGTTATCGGCTGATCATCTCCTGTCCTGACCGGGTGGGCATCGTTGCCGCCGTGAGCGGGTTCCTGGCCGGTCACGGCGGTTCCATCACCGAGGCCAGCCAGCACTCGGATGCCTCCACCGGCTGGTTCTTCATGCGCTACGAGATCGATGCCGGCACGCTGCCCTTCGATGTCGACGGTTTCCGCCAGGCCTTCGAACCCATCGCCCGGGAGTTCGCCATGCAGTGGCACGTCACCGACGCCCGTCTGCCCCGGCGCGTGGTGCCCCTGGTGAGCAAGCTGGACCACTGTCTGACGGATCTGCTCTATCGCTGGCGCTCCGGGGACCTGCCCATGGATATCCCCTGCGTGATTTCCAATCACGAGGACATGCGGGACTATGTGGAGTGGCACGGGATTCCTTACCACCATGTCCCCGTAGATCGGCAGGAGAAGGCGGCGGCCTTTGCCCGGGTCTCCGGGCTGGTGGACGAGGCCCGGGCGGACGTGGTGGTGCTGGCTCGCTACATGCAGATCCTGCCTCCCGACATGTGTGCCCGTTATGCCGGGCGCGTGATCAATATCCACCACAGCTTCCTGCCGTCCTTTGTCGGCGCCAGGCCCTATCACCGGGCCTTCGATCGGGGCGTGAAGCTGATCGGTGCCACTTGTCATTACGTGACCGATCAGCTGGATGAAGGGCCGATCATCGAACAGGACGTGATCCGCGTTCGTCACGACGACACGGTGGATGATCTGGTGCGACTGGGGCGCGACGTGGAGCGGGCCGTGCTGGCCCGGGGCCTGCGCTACCATCTGGAAGACCGGGTGCTGGTGCACGGCAACAAGACGGTGGTGTTTGATTGAGTACTTCCCCGCGACGATAACAAAAAAGCCACCGTTTCCGGTGGCTTTTTTGTACTCTTGTATGGCGGAGAGGGAGGGATTCGAACCCTCGATACGGGGTTACCGTATACACACTTTCCAGGCGTGCGCCTTCGACCGCTCGGCCACCTCTCCGCTGATTGTCGCGCTGCGCAAGGGCAGACGCTTGATCCGGTGGGCCTTGCCCGTCCCGATCAAGGTGCCGAAAGATACCCGAATCTTTCGGCTTTGGCAAATCCCTTTACCGATTTTTTCTAGCCGTCCTTGCGCGGGGGGGTCCCCCCCTGGGGCAGGTAGCTGGCCGGGAAGGCGGTGACGTTGGCGCCCAGCTCGCTGATCTTGGCCACGCCTTCCTTTTCCACCTCGTCGATGCGGATGATGGCATGCATCGGGATCAGGCTGCGGGTGACGGACGCGAACTCGGTCTTGAGCTTTTCCTCGCCGGGGTCCACCACGATGGCGCTGCGCTCACCGAAGATCAGCTCTTCCACCACCACGAAACCGTACATCTCACTCTGATACACTTGGCGGGCGAAGACCTCGTACACCTTGCCCTGGTTGATGAAACAGACTCGATAGATATGCTTGGAACTGGCCATGTCGTCTCTGCAAAGGGTATGACGGGTACGGCCGCTCGTGACAGGAGCGGGCAGGGCATTCTAGCAGAGCTTCCACCTGATCCCCTGGTTTACCACAACGTCCCGTTGCGCCAGTCGCGCACCACCAGCCCCAGCAGCACCAGGATGCACAGGGTGGTGATCACGGTGGAGGTGACGATCAGTACGGTCAGTAATTCAACGGATGCCATGGATGATGCTCCTGTTCTAGTGGCTGGGCGGCGGCTCATTGAGGGTTTGCCAGTCAAAGGACTGGGGCCACAGCCAGGTGGTCAGCAGCACGATCACCATGGAGACGGCCGCCCCCACCAGGGCACCCACATAGAAACCGATCAGGAAATAGGCGCCAATCCCCGCCAGACTCCCCAGCACCATGGCCAGGGAGGCCCCGATGCGGTTGGTCCGGCGCCAGTACAGCCCGGCGGCAATGGGCCAGATGGTGCTGGCCACGAAGGCCCCGGTGAAATGCAGAAGCTCCGCCAGGGTGGTGATGCGCGGCAGACAGAGCAGCCAGGCGATGATCCCCAGCAGCAGGATGGTCACCTTGGTGGCGGTGCGCAGGTGATCCGCCGTGGCCTGGGGGCGCAGATGCCGATAGTAAATATCGCGCACCACCAGCATGGCGGTGGCCGCCAGCAGGGAGTCCAGGCTGGAGGCCAGGGCGGCGAATACCATGACCAGCACGATGATGGCCCCCGCCAGCCCCAGCAGTTCCGAGGCGACGATAGGACCCACCATGTCGGCGGCCGGAATGTTCACCCCCAGCGCCGGCGCGGCCAGGGCGATGAAACCCGCCACGATGGGGATCGGTGCCCAGAAAAGGCCCGCCAGCAGGTAGGCCCACATGCCCACCCCCTCGCGAAAGGAATAGGCCCGGGTCCACCATACGTTGGAATGGAAGATTTCTCCCATGCCGAAGAGCAGGTTGTTGAACAGGAACATGATCGCCGCGGGCATCAGCAGGGTGAGCAGTTCCGGCCGTTCCAGCTGCAGGCTGAGGTGGATCTCGTCAAAGCCGATGCGGCCGATCACCAGCCAGGCGATGGCCACCAGGCCGATGAGGATCAGGATCGACTGGATGAAGTCCGTGCCGATGACGGCGCGAAAACCGCCGATCAGGGTATAGGCCACGCAGGCCGCCAGGATCACCGTCATGCCCTGCCAGTAGGGGATGCCCGATAGGGCATGGGTGAGCACGCCCCCGGCCATGCCCAGGCTCACCAACCAGCCGAAACTATAGAAAAGGGAAATGGCCAGAAAGATCCGCCAGGCGACATGGCCGTAGCGCAGGCGCACGAAGTCGCCGCTGGTATAGCCATGGGGCATGAGGAAGCGGATACGCTTGGCCAGCGGCGCAAACAGCAGTAGACCCACGGAACCCAAGGCATAGCCGATCATGCCCCAGATACCGATCTGGTAGGCCAGTTGGGGGGCCATCATGGTGGTGTTGCTGGTCACCCAAGTGGCCATGGCGGTGGCGGTCCCCACCGCCAGGCCCACCTTGCGTCCGGCCAGGACGAACTGATCCAGCTCCTTGTCCCGGCGGCCGAAGAACCAGCCCAGACCCACATACAGGGCGGTGAACAGGGCGATCAGCAACCAGGCCAGCCCCGGCTCCAGAATGGCGGTTTCCTGAATGCTCATCAGTCTCTCCTGCCGGTGACGATCAGGGCGATGGTGGCCAGGAAAACAAAGGCACCCACGCCGAAGAGGGCCAGGGCCTGATAGAGGGCGTGATGTCTGACTTCGACGGTCAGAGGAGGGCTCCAGTCCGAGCGGGCGTCGTCGGCCAGGGTGGCCTGGACCCGGTAATGAAAGGTGCCGTCACTGCGACCGCTGATCACGGTGGCCCGGTCGGCCCCCTCGTAGAGGACCTGCGGTTCGCTGAAGTCCATGGATCGGGACTCTTCCAGGCGGTAGACGGCGCCGTCGGCGCCCGTCATGCCCCATCGGAGTTGATAGTAACCGGCGCGGGCGATCTGGGTGGTGGCGTCCAGCGTGGGCACGGCCTGGGCGAGGGCAAGCGACGGCATCATCAGGATGGCGCTCAGTGCGAGTGCCCACAGGGCATGTGGTGCGTGACGATGTGGCATGGCAGTCTCCGCCTGCAAAGGCCTTGCTTCCCCATTTTTACCCTAGACCCCCGAGAAACGAGGGTCAAGGTCGCCCCCGTACCCGTAAAACCCCAAATTGTTTGCACCACCCACCTCCTGTGGCCTAATTTATGCGCCCCTGAACTCCCTGGAATCACCTCATGTACTGGTCTTCGGTGCTCCGTGTCGTCGGGCTGCTGCTGATGCTCTTCAGCGTCACCATGCTGCCCCCGGCCCTGGTGGCTTTAATTTACGACGATCAAGGGCTGGTGCCGTTTCTGGTCTCCTTCGGGATCATCCTCGCCGTCGGCACCCTGATCTGGTTGCCGGTGTGTCGTCGCCGCCAGGAGCTGCGCACCCGCGACGGTTTTCTGGTGGTGGTACTGTTCTGGACCGTGCTGGGGCTGTCCGGCGCCGTGCCGTTGACCCTCTCCCACGCCCCCAGCATCTCCATCACCGATGCCGCCTTTGAGAGCATGTCCGGGCTCACCACCACGGGTGCCACGGTACTTACCGGTATCGAGGACCTGCCTGAATCCATCCGCTTCTACCGCCAGCAGCTGCAGTGGCTGGGCGGCATGGGTATCATCGTGCTGGCGGTGGCCATCCTGCCCATGCTGGGGGTCGGGGGCATGCAGCTCTATCGGGCCGAGACCCCGGGGCCGGTGAAGGATTCCAAGCTCACCCCCCGCATCGCCGAGACCGCCAAGGCCCTGTGGTACATCTACCTCACCCTGACCATCGCCTGCGCCACCGCCTACTGGGCCGCGGGCATGAGTTGGTTTGATGCCATCGGCCATAGTTTTTCCACCGTGGCGATCGGCGGTTTCTCCACGTACGATGCCAGCATCGGGCACTTCGACAGCCCGCTGATCTCCATGATCTGTGTGATCTTCATGTTCATCGCCGGGATCAATTTCGCCATGCATTTCCTGGCCTGGCGGAGCCGCGCCTTCAAGCACTACCTGCAGGACCCGGAGGTGCGCTGGTTCATCGGCATCATGGTTACCACCGGGATCGTGGTCACGGTCACCCTGATGCTGACCCGGCACTACGGCGGTTGGGGCGATACCCTCCATCAGGCCATCTTTCACACCGTCTCCATCGGGACCACGGCAGGTTTTGCCACCGACAGTTTTGACCAGTGGCCCCTGTTTCTGCCGGTCCTGCTGGTACTGGTGGCCTTCATCGGCGGCTGTGCCATGTCCACCGCCGGCGGCATCAAGGTGATCCGGTTCATGCTGCTGATCAAGCAGGGGTATCGAGAGGTGATCCGGCTGGTGCATCCCCAGGCCCAGGTGATCATCAAGGTGGGCAGGAAACCGGTGCCGGACCGGGTGGTGGACGCGGTGTGGGGGTTCTTTGCAACGTATGTGGCGTTGTTCGGTCTGATGATGATGATCCTGATGGCCACGGGGCTGGATCAGGTGACGGCCTTTTCCGCGGTGGCGGCCAACATCACCAACCTGGGGCCCGGGTTGGGTGAGGTGGCCGAAAATTACAGCAATATCAGTGATCTGGCTAAATGGGTTTTGATGTTTGCCATGCTGCTGGGGCGGCTGGAGGTCTTCACCCTGCTGGTTCTGTTCACCCCGGCCTTCTGGCGGCACTGACCCGATAAGATTTTCCCTATGTCCAAAAAGCATCCCATCGTCGTTTGTCTGCGGGTCTGGGTCCGCGGCCAGGTTCAGGGGGTCGGGTTCCGGCCCTTCATCCATGGCCTTGCCACGGAGCTGAATCTGTCGGGCTGGGTGCGCAATGATCCGGCCGGTGTCGAACTCATGGTTCAGGGGGCTCAGCATTCGGTAGATCAGTTCCTGCACCGGCTCTCCCATCACCCACCCCCGCTGGCCCGGGTCGACGTGGTCGAGGCCAACCACCTGGAACCCATCCCCGAGATGTGCGGTTTTGCCATCGTGCCCAGCGTGGGCGGTGCCATTGCCACCGGCATGACCCCGGACGCTGCCGTCTGCCCCCAGTGTCTGGAAGAACTCTTCGATCCCTGCAATCGCCGCTACCGCGATGCCTTCATCGGCTGCACCCATTGCGGCCCCCGCTATACGGCCATGACCGCCATCCCCTATGACCGCGCCCACACCAGCATGGCCGCGTTCACCCTGTGTGCCGCCTGCCGCCGGGAATACCAGGATCCCGGCCAGCGGCGCTTTCATTCCCAGCTCAACGCCTGCCCCGAGTGCGGCCCAAGGCTGAGCCTGCTGGACCCTACCGGCATGCCCTTGCCGGTGGACGACGTCATCCAGGCGGCATTGCAGCAGATCCAGGCCGGCAAGATCCTGGCGGTCAAGGGACTGGGGGGGTTCCACCTGATGTGCGATGCCCGCAACGAGGACGCCGTTGCCCGTCTTCGGGCTCGCAAGCAGCGGGAAGAAAAGCCCTTCGCCATCATGGCCGCCAACCTGGCCTCCATCCGCGATCTGGTACAGCTGCAGCCGGAGGAGACGCATTTGCTCAAGGGCTATGCCCGGCCGATCGTCCTGCTGCGACGCAAACCGGACAGCCGCCCCACGCTGGAGGGGGTGGCGCCCGGCATGCAGCGCCTGGGGGTGATGCTTCCCTATACGCCGCTACAGTATCTGCTGTTCCACGAGGCCGCCGGACGGCCCGACGGCACCCGCTGGCTGCAGGAAGAACCCCAATCTCTGCTGTTGGTCTGCACCTCCGCCAATCCCTTCGGTGAGCCGGTCATCATCAGCAATCAGGGCGCAGTGGACCGGCTGGGCCAGATCGCCGATACCCTGCTGGTGCATAACCGGGACATCCGGGTTCGCTGTGATGACAGTGTGGTCCGCATGACGTCGACCGGCCCGGGGTTCCTGCGGCGGGGCAGGGGATTCACCCCCGAGCCGGTGCGCTTGCCCCGCTCCGGACCCTGTGTCCTGGGCACCGGCGCCTGGTACAACAACACCGCCTGCATCACTCGGGGGCAGCAGGCCTTTCTGTCCCAGCATGTGGGCGATCTGGACAGCCCCGCAAGTTGCCGGGCCCTGGACGAAACCGTCGAGCACCTGATGCTGCTGCTGCGCATCCGCCCCGAGCGCATTGCCTGTGATCTACATCCGGATTACTACAGCACCCGGCTGGCCATGCGCCTGGCCAAGATGCTGGATGTGCCGCTGCTGCGGGTCCAGCATCATCACGCCCACTTGGCGGCTGTTCAGGCGGAACACCAACTGGATCGTCCCGTGATCGGGTTGGCCCTGGACGGGTACGGCCTGGGGGACGACGGCGCCGCCTGGGGCGGGGAACTGCTGCGGGTTGACGGCGCCAGTTATCAGCGCCTGGGGCACCTGCGCCCCCTGCCGCTGCCGGGTGGCGACCAGGCCACCCGGGAACCCTGGCGCATGGCGGCCGCAGTCTTGCATACCCTGGGTCGGAGCCATGAGATACCGGATCGTTATCAGGTTTTTGCCGCCGCCCAGGGGCTGCCCAAACAGATGGACACCGAACGTAATCCCCATCTCACTACCAGCCTCGGGCGCCTGTTCGATGCGGCGTCCGCTTTGCTGCGGGTGAAGTGGGTGGCCCGCTTCGAAGGACAGGCCCCCATGCTGCTGGAAGGACTGGCCGCCCGCCACGGGCCGGAAGTCCCCCTGTCCGGCGGCTGGGTGGTGGATCAGGGGGTGCTGGATTTCATGCCGTTGCTGTCCCGGCTTGCCGACGGCATGGACCCGGGTACCGGCGCCGGTGTCTTCCATGCCACCGTGGCCCAGGGTCTGGCTTGCTGGTTGATCGAGGCGGCCAGGGCGCAGGGCATCCGTGATCTCGTCCTGGGGGGCGGGTGCTGTCTCAACCAGGTGCTGATGCAGGATCTGGTTGAGCGCCTCACCGGTGCCGGGTTCCGGGTCTACAAGCCGCAGTGGTCGCCGCCTAATGACGGTGGCCTGAGCCTGGGACAGGCGTGGATCGCCCTGCAGGCCCCGATCTGATGCGGATAGACCAACTGTCCATCTATTCAGCCATAATGCTAAGATATCGTGATTGTTAATGGTTTAGGTAATAACAATCAATTATGGCCAATTTCGCAACCCATGTGGCAGTGGCCGGCATGGTCGCAACGGGTATGGCTTCGGGGATCGCCGTCACCGGCATGTTGTCCTGGTCGGACAGCCTGATCCTGGGTGTATTCCTGGTGGCGGGTACCCTGTTGCCCGATATCGATGTGGACGGAGGTCGGCCCCAGCGTTGGCTGTTTTCCCTGCTGGCATTGGCGGCGGCCATTGTCGCTTCCAGTTTGACCACCCGGATGCAGACCACGCCCCTGTTCACCGTGCCGGGGCAGACCGTCTCCTGTGAAGCCATCGCGGCGGGTTTTCTGGTCTGGTTGCTGATCCGTTACCCGGCCGCCTACCTGTTCCAGAGGTTGACCCGCCACCGGGGGCTGTGTCACAGCTTGGTGGTGGGCGGCCTGTGGGGGCTCGGCTGGGTCTATCTGGGACTGCAGTGTCTGGCGTCGGAACCCCTGACCATCTGGCTGCAAGGGATGGCGCTCTTCCTGGGTTTTCTGGTCCATCTCGTGCTGGACGAGGCCTACAGCGTGGATATCAACAACGCCCGTATTAAGCGATCGTTCGGGTCCGCCCTCAAGATCTGGGAACCTGATTTCCCCGTGGGATCCCTACTGGCCACGGCCGCCCTGATGGGACTGGTGTGGTTACTGCCCTATCCCCATGAGTTGATTCAGTGGCTGCATCGCGGCGTACAGCTACTGGGCTAGACCGGCATTGGCCCGCAGGAGCGGCCACGGCTCACCTCTCGAAGCGGTAGGATGCCCGGCTCTGATATGCTTCTCTGACCGACAGGTGAGGAACGGGCTCGCTGCCATGCAACACCGATGTTTCCTTTTCAGCGTGACCTTGCTGCTTCTGCTTGGGAGCAGCATGTCGTGGGCGGATGATCTTATGCAGTACTGGGACATCGGCAGCTACCTGGGTCGGTATCCGGACCAGCAGTCCTTGCTCCACGATTTTACCGCGCGGGTTAGAAGCGCTCCTCGGCCGCTACCGGCCGACATGAGCGACAGACCTGTCGTCAGAGTGGCGCTGCTGTATCCCGATCTGCAGGCTTCCGACTATTGGCAGCGCAACCTGACGGCCTTTGAGCGCCGCGCCCGAGCACTTGGGCTCAATCTCTCCATCACGGTCTATTCCAGTCAGCCCGGCGGCATCGATCCCATGCTGCAGGCGGAGCAGTTGCGGGTGGCGCTGGCCGGGCAACCTGATTACCTCGTCTATACCCTGGACACGCCTATCCATCACCGCTTGGCCGAGCGTTTGCTGGCCATGTCCTCCGCCGACAGAGCGGGTCCGAAAATCATCCTGCAGAATATTACGACTCCCTTGCGCGCCTGGGACGGCATGCAGCCTTTCCTGTATGTGGGTTTTGACCACATCGAGGGTTCGCGCATGCTGGCGCGCCACCTTGCCGGTATGACCAGTGGGCAGGGAGAAGTGGTGGTGCTCTACGCGGGGGATGGCTATATCAGCGAAGTCCGGGGTGATACATTCATCCGTGAGATCGCCGCCTTCCCCGGGCTCCGGGTCCGCGCTACCTATTTGACCCACCTGCAGATGGACGTCGCCCGTCGGGCGACCGAGGACGCGCTGAAGCGCTACCCGAATGCGGTCCTGATCTATGCCTGCGCCACTGATATTGCGCTCGGGGCGGTGGCGGCGGTGGCGAACGCGGGGCGTGGGGACACCCCGCTCGTTAATGGCTGGGGCGGCGGCGCCGAGGAACTGCATCTGATCGGTACGGGAGCCCTGGCCGCCACCATAATGCGCATGAATGATGATGCCGGTGTGGCGATGGCCGAGGCCATCGCCATGGACCTGCAGGGGGAGGGGCATCGGGTGCCGCAACTGTTTTCCGGGGACATGGTGCTGGTGACCCGTGACATGGAGGCCGCCACGATCGATCATCTCAAGCAACGGGCCTTTCGCTATTCCGGCGCACCGGCGGATGCGCCGTCACGACAAATCCTTCCCGCTCCTCTGACCGGCCGTTAATTTCGGAACGTTTCCCCCATGGCCAGACGTACACTGATCAACACGATCGTCGTTGCACTGGGTGGCGGCATGGTGCTGTTCAGTGTGTTGGCGGTGGTGCTGACCATCCAGGGTACCCGTCAGGCCACGCTGGCGGAATTGCAGCGAGGTTTTGATCGCAGTGCAGCCCTGGCAAGCCTGATCCTGGATCAGGAAATCGAGGGCATCCAGCGCATGAGCAACGAAATCATGCGTCTGCGCGCCTTGCAGCAGGCGGTACTGGAAGGGCGGCGGGACCTGGCGGAACATCTGTTGTTGCGTCAGATACAGTTGGATCTCCAGGGCGTTTTTGACGGCCTGGTCATCAGTCGTGAAGAGGATGCCCTGTGGCTGTCCGGAGGCTTTGCCGTCTATCGCAAGGAGGCATTGCTGGAGTGGCTGGCGCTACAGCACGAAAACCACAGCGGGTTGTCGGGCAGCCGGCTGCACGAAATGGTGGATGAAGGCGGGCGGTCCCATCTGGTGCTGGTGGTGTCCCAGCATTTTCGCGACCCGGACACCGGGCGCCGGCTGGGCAGTTTCAAGGGGGCTGTGATTCTTTCCGACCGCCCAAGCCTGTTCAATCGGGTCAGGAGCGCGGCCGATCTGCAGGGAGTGGGATGGATGATTGACAACCATCTCTTTGTCGGACCCCTTCCGGCCGACACTCTGCTGTCCGGGGGCCGGCCCCGGCTGATGGCGTCGACCAATGCCGCCGACGGCTTCATTCGCGATGACTCGCTCTACATCGCCCTGCGCCCCTTGAACCTCACCACCATCACCCAGGCGCCGGTCATGATCATGAGTGTGGAAGATCCCCGTGACGAAGCCCGCATCCTGATCACCGTGATGAGTCTGCTGGCGACGGTCATCGTGATTGTCATGGCGGGGCTCCTGCTGTTTTTGACCCGCTTCGTCGCCTTGCCCTTGCGCCGCCTGGCCGAGCAGGCGCGGCAGCTATTGCCGGCCGGGCCGTTGCGGCCGCTGAGCAAGCCTCGTTTCCATACCGATGACGAGTTGGGCCAGCTGGTGAACGCCTTCAATGACCTCATTCGGCGTATCTCGATTCACCAGCACGAACTGGATCGCATGGCGCATTATGACATCCTGACGGGGGTACCCAACCGCAGGCTGCTGGCCGACCGCATTTCCCAGGCCATTGCCCGTGCTCGCAGGACTCGCTCCCCCATTGCA
>NZ_JAJNQM010000076.1:0-16954 GCF_022227785.1 Ectothiorhodospira lacustris
AACGGCCATTGCAGTTCGTGCAGCGACGCAGCTATGACGAGATCCTGCAATTGCTGCTGGAGGGGCGCATCGATTTCAGCTGGCTGTGCGGTTATCCCTACTGGCGTCATCGGCACCGCCTGGCCCTGGTCTCGGTACCGGTCTACGAGGGCGCGCCCCTCTACCGTGCCTACCTGATCCGCCACGCCGAGGACCCCCACCTCCAGGACCTGAACCGGCTGCGGGGTCGTACCTTCGCCTATTCGGATCCGGACTCCAATTCCGGCTATCTCTATGTGCGCCATCGCCTGCAACAACAGGGCCTCGACCCGGCGACCCTCTTCGGCCGCAGTTTCTTCACCCTGGCCCACCGCCGGGTCATCGAGGCCGTGGCGGTCCGGCTGGCGGATGCGGGCGCGGTGGATGGCTACGTCTGGGACGTGCTCTCCCGCCGCGCCCCCGGGATCACCGACGACACCCGTGTCATCGAACGCTCGGACCCCTTCGGTTTTCCCCCGGTGGTGGCCAGTCGGCACCTGGCGCCGACGTTGAGCGAATCCATGCAACGGGTGCTCAACGGGATGCACCGGGATGCGGACGGCCGAGCCCTGCTGGCGGAACTGGCCCTGGACCGTTTCGAGACCGCGGCCCCCGACCTCTATGAAGACATCGGTCGCATGGCGGACGGGGTGGCCTGACATGCTGCTGCTGCGCGATCTCAGCCTGCGCTACAAGATCCCCCTGCGGGCCGTGGTCCTGGTGCTGATCACGGCCACCCTGCTCACCGCCGTGCAGGTGCCGCGGGAACGGGATGAGCTGCAGCGGGACCTGGAGGAAAACGCCCGGCTGCTGGGCATTACTCTCACCCAGAACCTGGTGGTGCCCCTGATACAGGATGACGTCTGGCGGGCCTTTGAACTGCTGCGGTCACCGCTGTCCGAGGTTGACGACCGGGCGGCGGAGCGCCTGCCCTTCGCCCTGGTATTGTTTGACCGGGACCTGCGGGTGATGGCCAGCTCCGATCCCGCCCGCTATCCGGTGAACGCGGAGCCCGAGGCCCTGCCCCGGTTTCGCGGCATCGCCCCCTGGGTACGGGCATCCCCCACCCTGCCCGGGGCGCGGCCCTTGGTGGTGGACGAAAACACACTGGCCCTGGTGCTGCCGGTGGTGGCCGACGGCGTCACCCTGGGACATCTGGTCCTGGGCTATTCCCGGGACGGCATGCGTGCCCGCGCCGCCCGTCTGGTGCAGCAATCGGTGATCTACACCCTAGCCCTGCTGGCCCTGATCCTGCCCCTCACCTGGTACTGGGGGCAGCGCACCGCCAGACCGCTGATCAAGCTGGCCGACGGCATGGCGCAAGTGGGGGCCGGCCTGCCCGAGGATGCCGCCCTGGACCTGGAAGAGTCGGGGGACGAGATCGGCCGTGCCGGCGTGGCCTTTCGGCGCATGCTCTATGAACTGCGGCAGAAAGAGGCCCTGGAGCAGGAGGTGATGGTGAACGAACGGCTGGCGGCCGTGGGGCGCCTGGCCGCCGGCGTGGCCCATGAGATCAACAACCCTTTGGGGGGCATGCTCAATGCGGTAGATACCTTCAAGCGCTACGGTGGCGATGCCGAGCAGACGGCCCGTACCCTGTCCCTCATCGAACGGGGCCTGCTGCAGATCCGGGACACGGTCTCCGCCCTGTTGGTGGAGGCCCGCCCCTCGGGCAAGCCCCTGTCCCTGCAGGACTTTGAAGACTTGCATACCCTAGTGTCCGCCGACGCCCACCGACAACGGGTGAACTTTGACTGGCACGTGGCGCTGCCGGACGTGCCCCTGCCCTTGCCGGCCACCCTGGTCAGGCAGGTGGTGCTGAACCTGCTGCTCAACGCCCTGCAATCCACGCCGCCGGGCGAGATCATCACCGTCTGCGCCCACATCACGGGCGAATACCTGAGCATCCAGGTGATCAACGCAGGCCCCCTCATCCCGCCGGAACGCCTCGGTCACTTGTTCGAACCCTTCGCCGGAGATCACCCTCGCGGCCACGGCCTGGGCCTGTGGGTGAGCTACCAGATCGTCCAGCAGCTCAGAGGACAGATCGCCGTGGACAGCGACGAGAGTGGCACCGGCTTCACGGTAAGACTGCCCCTGTGCCACGAGGAGGATTGATGAAGACGAAGGCACGCATCCTGATCGTGGAAGACGACGCCATCATGGGTGAGTCCCTGCTGGATCGTTTCCGCCTGGAACACTACGACGCCCTCTGGTGCCGCTCCGCCGAAGACGCCCTGGCCCGCCTGTCCGCCCGGCCGGTGGACCTGGTCCTAAGCGACATTCGTCTTCCCGGGATGAACGGCCGTGCGCTGCTGGAGGCCGTCAACGGTCTGCCGACGGCACCACCGGTCATCCTCATCACCGGTTACGGCGCCATTCAGGAGGCGGTCTCGGCACTCAAGGCGGGGGCGGCGGACTATGTCACCAAACCTTTTGATCTGAACCGGCTGATGGAAAAGGTGGCGGGCCTGTGTCCCGAGCGAGAAGACCGGGAGGGTTTCCCGCCTCTGGGCGTCTCCGCGCAGATGCGGCAACTGGAGTCCCTGCTGCCCCGGGTGGCCGCCCAGGCCGGAACCATACTGATCACGGGAGAATCGGGCGTGGGCAAGGAACGGGTTGCCCGACGCCTGCATGATCTGTCTGGCGGTACCCCCGAATTCCCCTTTTTGGCCATCAACTGCGCCGCCCTGCCCCATCCCCTGCTGGAGGCCGAGCTGTTCGGCCATGAGAAGGGGGCCTTCACCGGTGCAGACCGCCGCCGTACCGGGCTGTTCGAGGCCGCGGGGAGCGGCAGCCTGTTCCTGGATGAGATCGGCGAACTGGATCTGTCCATGCAGGCCAAGCTGCTGCGGGCGGTGCAGGAACGGGAGGTGATGCCCATCGGCAGCCACAGTCCACGACGATTCGAGGCGCGACTGATCTTCGCCACCAACCGAAATCTGCGGGAGGAAGTGGAACAGGGCCGTTTCCGGGAGGACCTGTACTACCGGATCAACGTGATTCACCTGCACGTCCCGCCGCTGCGGGAGCGACGGGAGGACATCCCCTGGCTGGCCCAGGGGTTCGCGGCGGACTGTTCCCGCCGACAGGGCAAGCGCTGTGTGATCACGCCCCAGACGATGGATACCCTGTCGATCCATGATTGGCCGGGCAACGTGCGGGAACTCAAGCACGCCATCGAACGGGCCTGCATCCTGTCCGATTCACCGGTGATCCAGGGGAGTGATATTTTCAGGGAGCGTGACGCGGGCCTATCGGAAACCCACGCCGGGGACACCGGGACATCGGCTCCGGCGGCAACCCATCAGGACTTTGATCTATCCACCCATCTGCAACGCTGTGAGCGGGCCTTCATCCTGGAGGCCCTGCGGGCCAACGAGGGCAGGATCACCCAGACCGCCCAGGCCCTGGGCATCAGCCGCAAGAATCTGTGGGAAAAGATGCGGCGGCTGGGGCTGGGGGCTGATGGGCCGGGGCATTGACTTATTCCGAACATCCCACGCAGATGCGGTTACGCCCCCCGGATTTGGCCTGGTAAAGCAGCTTGTCGGCGGCAATCAGCAGCTCCTGCAGGCTCGTGTCCGGTCTGTGCTGACAGATGCCGATGCTGACCGTGACCGGTCTGGGAACCGGGAATCGATGGGCGGCAATGGCGGCACGGATCTTCTCGGCAATGTTCATTGCCGCGGCCTGATCCGTTTCAGGAAACAGGATGAGAAACTCCTCGCCCCCCCACCGCGCCACGCTGTCGGTGGCGCGAACCATGCTGCGCACCAGGGCCGCCAGTTCCTGGATGACGAAATCGCCCACATGATGGCCATGGGTGTCGTTGATCTGCTTGAAATGATCGATATCGAAGAGCATCAGTACGAAGGTGCCCTGATAGCGACAGACCCGCGAATACTCCTGCTCCAGCTGTTCGTTCATCTTGCGACGATTCATCAGGCCGGTCATGGAGTCGGTCTGGGACAGCCTTTCCAGCAACGCATTGTTGTGCTGAAGCTCCCGATTCTTCTGATACAAGGCGTGTTCCGTCACCGCCTCGATGGCCTGAGAAATGGTACCGATCTCGTTTTTCAATCCCGCCAGCGGCACCGACTGTCGTGTCTGTCCCAAGGCCTTGCCATCGACCACATCCCGAACCCGCTGCTCCAGCAGACGCAACGGCCCCACGATATGGGCGCTCAGGTTTCGTGCCATGGAGGCGGACAGCAACAACGCGATACACAGCACCACGGCCACGCTTTGCAGGATGCGCAACATGATGGGCAACAGGACTTCCCGCTTCTCCACCATGGTGACCACGGTCCAGTTCAGGGGCTCTTCATGAATGAACTGCACCATCCAGGTCCTTTGATCCACTGCCAGGAAGAGCTGACCGCTTCCCTCCCCCATCATCGGCGCCAGGCTGTCCCAACCGGCAAACCGGGTACCGATCAAGGCGTCCTGTGCATGAAACAGTATCCTGCCCTCATGATCCAGCACCAGGTTGCGGGCAGTGGTGAAGGAGGGATCGCGGGCGCCGATGACCTCCATCACCGCATCCACCAAAGCATCGACTGCCACCACGCCGCGCAGTCTGCCGTCATCGTCCAGCAATACCTGACTGAACGACACCAGCCACTCGTCCGACTTGATTTCACGGTAAGGGATGCCGCCCGACAATGCCGGGCCCGCTCGCACCCCCGCCTCATACCAGGGGCGGATACGGGGATCGAATCCGGGGGGCGGCACATAATCATTGATGACCAACCGACCGTCCTCGTAGGCTGCGAAGATGAAGTGTATGGTCGGATTGGCATCCTGCAGCACACGGAACAGTTCCAGGAGTTGCGACTCGTCACGGTAGTTCGTATCCATGGCCTGACGCACGGCATCTTTGGCGGCCAGGTACTGCACGACGGACCGCAGCGGCTGTACATAGCCCCGAATATGGTGAGCGGCGGCCATGTTCTTGTTGCGAATGACGGCCTGAGCCGAGTCGAGGCCGCTGTGATACAGCACGACCGACACCAGGGAGCCCAGCAGGATCACCATCGCCAGCGTCAGCAAGACCAGTTTTCCGAACAGCGTCTTCTGGAGGCTCATGCCGCCGGCGCCCCTGTTTTGACTGGTTGCCCCTGGATTGAGGGACAGGGAGAGGAAGGTATGCCGCAGGCGCCATGCCGGCGACCTGCTCCCGCCCATCTTACCAAACAGCGCCATCCTCACGCCGTCACTAACCCTCGCCGGCACCGCCGTCACTCCCGCGAAAGCGGGAGCCCAGGGGGAGCCCCCGCAACTGGATTCCCGCTTACGCGGGAATGTCGGCCTGGACAACCCCGCATCACCCTCACGCTCCCGGAATACCGCTTTGTGCGGGGTGTCCCGTCCGGAGCATCCCAGGACCTGCGGATGAGGCCGCTGACAATGAGGGCTGGTCTACGACTGCCTGACCACCAGCGTGGAGGCAATCAGGTCGTGGAGACCTTGCTTGCGCCGGGTAAAGGCGATCATCAGATAGCCGATGAACAGCAAAAGCGCCGAAAGGATCTTGGACCAGTAGCGGCCATTGGCGCGACCAAAGCCGATCCGGTTGCCGTCCATGTCCGTCACCCGCAGGCCCAGCATCCGCTTGCCGGGGGTGGATTGCCATTTCGAGGACTCGAACACCGTGTAATAGAGCCACCCCAGCAGCAGGGACAGCAGATTACCCATACCTTCCGCAACCAGAGTGATCTCCTGGCCAGTGGCCCCGCTTGCCGCCATGGATGCCCCCAGGGCAAAACCCAGCGGAACCGCCACCACGATGGTGATCAGGGTCAGGATGACCATGTCAATCACGAATGCCAGCAGGCGATACCAGAATCCGGCATCCCTGACCGAGGCTGAGGCGGGCGCAGCAGCGGCGCCCGCTCCCTCCGCCATGTCGGCCGGCAACGGCTGCGTCCCGAGGGACGCCCCGCAACCGGCGCAGAAACGTGCCGAATGATCGTTGTTGTGACCACATTGCGTGCAGTACATGATGACGCTCCCTGTATCGTCGAAGCTGGCTAAAAGGACTGCTCTGTGCTCGGTCGGTCTGCCTGCGTACAGCCAGGCATTGAAGAAAACCCGGTCTTGGCATGCCCACAACAATAATGGAGAGAACAGGCAAGACCTGGGCCGTCCCACAATAATTCACTTGGGCACCTCATCATTGTACAGCTGATAGCGCGCCTATCGGCGAACCCCGCCCCCTTAACACCACGTTAAGGCCGAAACACCTAATCTTTCCCTCCAGCGACAAGTCATTCACGCTCTGGAGGCATCATGACGATCCTTTACACGCTGTTCGGGCTCATGGCAGTTGGCCTGCTGGGCTATCTGATCTACGCCATGTTTGTCCCGGAGGCATTCCTATGACGATGATTGCACTGGCCCAGTTGCTTATCTTCACTGGCCTGCTATTACTGCTGGCCTGGCCGCTGGGCCTTTACATGGCCCGAGTGTTTTCCGGCGAACGGGTGTTGCTGCCCCCCCTTCTGAAACCCGTGGAACAGGCAGCCTATCGCCTCATGGGGATCGATCCGGATCAGCCCCAGGGCTGGAAGAGCTGGAGTGCATCGCTACTAGTCATGTCACTCGTAGCGATCGGTTTTCTATTTCTCCTGCAGATGCTTCAGGGGTGGCTGCCGGCCAATCCGGAAAACCTTCCGCCACCCGCCGTGCATTCGGCCATCAACGTGGCAGTGAGTTTCATCACCAACACCAACTGGCAGAACTACAGTGGCGAAGTGACATATTCCTACCTCACGCAGATGATGGGCCTTGGTGTACTCAATTTCCTGTCCGCCGCCCTGGGCATCGTGGTCCTGATCGCACTGATCCGTGCCATCACCGCCCACGGGACCGGTCATCTGGGGAATTTCTGGGTGGATCTGGTGCGCTGCCACCTGTACGTGCTGCTGCCCCTGGCGACCCTGCTGGCTCTGGTACTGATCTCCCAGGGGGTCGTGCAGACCTTCAGTCCCTATACCAAGGTGGATACGGTCATCGCCCATGCGCCCGCAGACTTGCAAACCGGCCACCTGGAAACGTTGCCCACCCAACAAACGATCCCCCTGGGTCCCGCAGCCTCCCAGATCGCCATCAAGCAGTTGGGCACCAATGGTGGTGGATTTTTCGGTACCAATTCGGCCCATCCCCTGGAAAACCCCACTGCACTCACCAATCTGCTACAGACCCTGGCCATCCTTCTGATCCCGGCGGCACTTACCTTCACCTTTGGACGCATGTCGCGCAATCCTGGACAGGGATGGCTGTTCCTGGGTGTGATGCTGACATTCTGGTTCACCGCGGTGGCCATCGTCACCGCCACGGAACAGATGGGTTCACCGCGCCTGGAAGTGCTGGGCGTTGATCAGATTGCCAGCAGTGAACAGCCCGGCGGCAATATGGAAGGCAAGGAGGCCAGACTGGGGATCGGCCAGTCCTCCCTATGGGCGGTGTCTGCCACGGTGACTTCCAATGGTTCCGTGAATTCCATGCATGCATCCTACCTGCCCATCAGCACGGCAGTGATCATGTCGGGCATGCAGATCGGTGGCCCGGTGTTCGGTGCCGTCGGGGGAGGGCTGCAGAATCTACTGCTCTTCACCCTACTGGCCGTGTTTCTAGCTAGTTTGATGGTGGGCCGCACGCCCTCGTTCATGGGCAAGCCTTTCGGCATGGCGGAGATCCGGCTGGCTACCTTGGGCATCCTGCTACCTGGGGCGGCGGTACTGCTGGGTATCACCTCATCACTGCTGATGCCGGGTTTGACGGATCACATGACCAATGGCGGCCCTCGGGGATTCAGTGAACTGCTGTATGCGTACTCGTCAGCCGGCTTTACCAATGGCAGTGCCTTCGCCGGCCTGAATGCCGACACTCCATGGTTCAATCTGAGCCTTGCCATGGTCATGCTGATCGGCCGCTTTGCGCCCATGCTCGCGGCCCTGGCTATTGCCGGGTATCTGGCACAGAAATCAGCCACCGTGGACGAAAGGAATAGCGTACGCACCACCACCCCTCTGTTTGCCCTGTTGTTGATACTGACCTTTATCGTGATCGGTGGACTGGGTTTCCTGCCGGCTCAAATCGCCGGCCCCATCCTGGAAGCCGTCCTGCTCGCCCATCCGGAGGCATTTTGATGAATACGGTAGGACTGTCTGGAATCTTTTTTGATGCCCGTGTGCTGCGGGAAAGTCTGCGGCTGTTGGGGCCTGGACAGCAATTGCGAAACCCCATCATCTTCGTCGTCTGGGTCAGCGCCTGCCTGGGATTGATCCTGAGCATACTGGCCGCCTTCGGCATGGCGGTGGGGCAATTCCCGATGGTGGCCAGCATCACGCTATGGCTATGGCTCACGGTCCTGTTCAGCAACTGGGTGCAGAGCGTGGCCATGGCCCGAGGGCGCGCTCACGCTCAGGAACTGCGCCGTTCACAGCCACAAGGGCTGGCCTATCGCCTGACGGCGCCGCACCGCGATGCCCCTGGAGAACCAGTCATGGTCGGCGACCTGCAAACCGGTGACTGGGTTCTGGTACAGGCCGGACAACTCATCCCCGCAGACGGCGTGGTCGAAGAGGGCGTGGCTACCGTCGACGAGAGTGCCATCACCGGGGAGTCCGCGCCGGTCATCAGAGAAGGTTGCCGAGACCGTCATCAGGTCCTGGGCGGTACCCGGGTGGTTTCCGACTGGCTCATTGTAAAACTGAGATATACCCGTGAAGGCACCTTCATTGACAGAATGGTGACCATGGTGGAGAGCAGTCAGAGGCACAAGACGCCCACCGAACTGGCCCTGTTCATCTTCCTGATATTCCTGACCATCGTTTCCTTGCTGGTTGTGGTGAGCATTCTGCCCATATCCCATTTCGGTGCTGCTTATGGCGGCGGCAGCCCTCTGGAGCTGATCGTCATCGTCGGTCTGCTGGTCTGTCTGCTGCCCACCACCATCGGTGCCTTGCTCTCCTGCATCAGCCTTTCCGGCCTGACGCGCCTGGGCCAACACAATGTCCTGGCCACCGACAGTCATGCGGTGGAAGTGGCAGGGGATGTGGAGGTCGCGCTACTGGACAAGACTGGCACGATCACTCTGGGCAACCGGGAGGCCTGGCAGCTGATCCCCGCCCCCGGCGTGACGGCACAGGTTCTGGCAGAGGCTGCCGGGCTGGCCTCCATCTCCGACGATACGCCAGAGGGGCGAAGCATCCTGTCACTGGTACAAAGGGAGCAGGGCTTCGCCCCCCCCAGCCTTCCCGCAACAGCAAGACTGATCCCTTTCAGCGCCACGACGCGCATGAGCGGCATCGACATGGCGCAAGAGGGACGTACCGTGCGCAAGGGTGCCGCCGATGCCATTCGCAAACACCTGCAGGCAGAGGGTGGCACGTGGCCCGAAGCTTTGGATTTCGAGGTTCGACGCATCGCTGGTGAGGGTGGCACCCCCCTGGTCGTGGCCGAAGGCCAGCAAGTGCTGGGGACCATCGCTCTGAGAGACAAGATCAAGCCAGGCATCGGTGAGCGCATTGCCGAACTGCGCAAGATGGGCATCCACACGGTGATGATTACGGGTGACAACCCCCTCACTGCCGCCGGCATCGCCGCCGAGGTGGGCGTGGACGAATTCGTCGCTGAGGCCACACCCGAGGACAAACTGGCATTGATTCGTAAGTACCAGACCCAGGGAAAAGTGATCGCCATGAGTGGTGATGGAACCAATGACGCCCCGGCCCTGGCCCAGGCCGACCTGGGTATTTCCATGGGTTCCGGCAC
This sequence comes from Ectothiorhodospira lacustris, assembly GCF_022227785.1. Classification (NCBI taxonomy): domain Bacteria; kingdom Pseudomonadati; phylum Pseudomonadota; class Gammaproteobacteria; order Chromatiales; family Ectothiorhodospiraceae; genus Ectothiorhodospira; species Ectothiorhodospira lacustris. Next base: position 9,802 of record NZ_JAJNQM010000076.1, read on the forward strand.
ACAGGTGGCCAAAGAGGCCGGGAACATGCTGGATCTGGATGCCGATCCCACGAAGATTCGGTATATCGTCGGCATCGGCCGGCAGATCCTGATGGCCAGAGGCGCGGTCACCAGCTTCGGTCTCGCCAACGATGTGGCACGCTTTCTGGTACTCGTTCCCATGGTGCTGGCAGCCACCTTCCCGGCACTGGATGCCCTGAACATACTGCACCTGGGCAGCCCGGAATCGGCCATTCTTGCAGCAGTGATCTTTAATGCCTTGATGATCCCGCTGCTCACCCCGGTGGCGCTACACGGTGTCCGATACACCCCAGCGCGACCCACCGGGCTGCTGCGGCGAAACCTGATCATCTACGGCCTGGGTGGACTGCTGCTGCCGGTGGCAGGCATCAAGATAATCGACCTGTTGCTGGTGGCATCGGGTCTTTTCTGAGAGAAACCATCATGAGACTGATCATTCAACGTTCCCTGGTATTCATGGCGTTGCTCATCTTGCTGACGGGCGTGGCCTATCCCCTGGCCATCACCGGCATGGCCCAGGTGCTGTTTCCTCACCAGGCCAACGGCAGCATCATGGAAGACCAAGGCCATCAGATAGGTGCTTACCACTTGGGACAGGCATTTGCAGGGCCGGCGTATTTCTGGTCCCGTCCCTCCTTGACCGGAGATACTCCCTACGACGGCCTGAACTCCGATGCCAGCAACCTCGGCCCTCTCGAACCGGGCCTGATCGAGGAAGTTCAGGCTCGCATCCATGCGTTGCGAGGTCTGGAAGGTCAGAATCCCGAAAGACCGCTGCCGGTGGACCTGGTCACGGCCTCTGCCAGCGGGCTAGACCCTCACATCAGCCGGGCCGCTGCCCTCTACCAGGCGGAGCGGGTAGCCATGGCCAGAAACATGCCTCTTGAAACCATTCATGATCTCATCGAGACCCATGCGCAAGGGCGTTGGCTGGGTCTCTTCGGCGAGCGGACAGTGCACGTGGTGAGCCTGAATCGAGCCCTGGATCATCGGTACATGGCGGGTGTCACCGGAGTGAGCACCCCATGACCCGATCAAGGAGCGGCTTCGGTCGCCTGAAGATCTATTTTGGGTATGCCGCGGGTGTGGGTAAAACGCACACCATGCTTGAAGTGGCCGTCCGTGCCCGACAGGCAGGCCAGGATGTGGTGGCCGGTTATATAGAGCCTCATGGAAGGGAGGAAATCGACCAGCTTGCGCAACACCTGGAACAGCTACCCTTCAGAAAGACCTCTTATCAGGGGCTGACCATGCAGGAGTTCGACCTCCAGGCCGCACTGGAACGAAAGCCTGAAATCCTGTTGGTGGACGAGTTGCCCCATAGCAACGCCCCGGACGCCAGGCACCCCAAACGCTACCAGGACATCGCTGAATTGCAGCGGGCGGGCATTGATGTCTGGACCACCATGAACGTTCAGCATTTGGAGGGCTTGAATGACCTGGTGGAGCGCCTGACTGGGATTGTGGTTCAGGAACTGGTGCCAGATAGTGTGTTTGATCAGGCCGATGATGTGGAACTGATTGATCTACCCCCCGAGGAACTATTGGAACGGTTTCATCAGGGCAAGGTTTATGCCCCCGAGAAGGCACAGCGTGCAATGGGGCAGTTCTTCCGTCGCACCAATCTGTTTGCCCTGCGGGAACTGGCCCTGCGACGCACTGCTGAACGCGTCGGCCGGCAGGGTTATCGGGAAACGGGAAGCGAACGCCTCAGGCAGCATATCAGCAGTGGTGAACGCATCCTTGTGTGTATCGCCCCGCGCAAGACCACGGAACGGGTTCTGCGCACTGCACAACGCATGGCTTCGGCCTTTCAGGCCCCTTGGACCGCTCTGTACGTACAGACGCCGGACCTGAGTTCGGAAGACCCGGAGATTCAACATAAGGTCAATGAGCACCTTGCCCATGCCGGTCGTCTTGGGGCGGATACGGTCACTATATCCGCCGAGAACGCAGTGGATGGCATCGTAGCCCACGCCCGGCAACATGGTTTTACTCAGATCATCGTCGGATGCCACGAGGCATTTCTCCGACGGCGACGGTTCGGTCGCTCCATAACCCGACGTCTACTCAGCCAAGGCGGCAGCTTCGATGTGCATGTGGTCAGCGCGGGAAAGGATGATCGGCCTCCGCGCACCATCACACAAAGATCGGAAACCCACCCGGTCCTGCCTCACCACTGGCTGGAAGCCGGCAGCGCCCTGGCCCTGGCCACGGGCATCGCCTTTGGGTTCAGGGAGATGGGACTGGCGGAGGCCAATATCATCATGGCCTACCTGGCAGCCGTCGTCTTCGCTGCGGTCCGCGCGCCCTTGAAGGTGGCATTGATCAGTTCAGGCCTTGCCGTGCTGCTTTACGACCTGTTCTTTACTGCCCCTTTCTACACGGTGGTCGTGGATGATATCCAGTACCTCTTCACTTTTGGTGTCATGGGTCTCGTCGCCCTCACGATCACGACCCTGACCGCTCGCGTCCGTCGCCATGCCCGGATCGCCGAGGATCTCCAACAGCGCGCGGAACGCCTGTCCAAGCTGGCTCGCACACTGAGCGGACAAAGTGGCCAAACCCGTCTCGTACAGGTCGCCGAGGCCGAACTGCGCGAGATATTTCCTATCCATGTAAGGATGCTGCTGCCCGACAGACAAGGGCGTATCAACCCCGGCCCCGTTAACCTGCCGCCTATCCGGGATCTGACCAAGGACGAACTGGCCCTGGCCGAGTGGGTACTGAACAACGGCGTACCTGCGGGGCGTGGGACCGATACCCTACCGGGCAACCCAGGCCTGCTACTACCTCTGGGTGGCTCGGGGCGCACCCTGGGAGTGGTCATACTGCACCGGACCAATAACTCTCAAGACCCACTCTGGCCCGCGGAAGAATGGCGTTTGCCGAAGGCCTGTCTGTTACAGGTGAGCATCGCCCTCGAGCGGGAATACCTGTCCGAGATCTCCCGCAATACCGAGGTCCAGGTTGAGACGGAACGGCTGCGCTCGGCGATACTCAGTTCGGTCTCCCATGATCTTCGCACCCCCTTGTCCACCATCCTCGGGGCGGCCTCTTCTCTACAGTCCATGCCGGCGGACTGCCCCACGGGAGTCTGGCAGGATCTTTTACATCGTATCGTTAACGAAGCCGTGGAGATGGAAAAGCTTATTGAAGACCTGGTCAGCATGAGTCGACTGGAGGCACAGGGAGAGCGGATGGTTCAGTTGAGCTGGCAGGAGATTGATGATGTGGTCAACGCCACCCTCAATCGCATGCGATCCCACCTGGCGAATCGCCCCATTCATTGCATTCTGGATGAGTCCCTGCCTACCACCGCAATGGATCCCGTGCTGATTCAACAGGTATTGAGCAATCTGCTAGAGAATGCCATCACCTATTCTGCCGACAGGTCACCGGTCGGTATCAGCGTGACCGAGGAAAGCGGCGTGATCATCTTCAGTATCAGTGACCGGGGGCCCGGCATCCCCGAGGAGGACCGTGAACGGGTCTTCACGAAATTCTATCGGGGTCCCAATGCCTCGGACAGCCGCGGGCTGGGTATCGGCCTGAACATCTGCAAAGCCATTGTCGAGGCCCATCGTGGACGCTTGTGGATCGAAGACAATCCCGGCGGCGGGGCGGTGTTCAGATTCTCCCTCCCGGTCAGCGGCTGGCCGCCACTGCCCCGGCCGTCCACCAATGCCACCGAAGCCGCCGAAGCCAACGCATGAAATCCCTGGTCAAGCCCAGCATTCTGGTCGTGGAAGACGACGCATCCCTGGCCGCTGTGCTGGTGTCCACCCTGCAGATGCACGGCTTTGAGATCACCCACGCCGCCAAAGCCTCGAATGCCCTGGCACTGCTTGAACAATGCCAATTGGACCTGATACTCCTGGATCTGGGATTACCGGACATGAATGGTATTGAAGTCATCCCTCGCATCCGCGCCTGGAGCCAGATGCCCATCATCGTACTTTCGGCCCGTGGCCATGAAAATGACAAGGTGACAGCACTCAACCTGGGAGCGGATGACTACCTGACCAAGCCCTTCGGCACCGGCGAGTTGCTGGCCCGAATCCGGGTGGCGCTCCGCCACCGGGACCAGCGGAATGAATCCCGCCCCGAACAGCCGGTACTGCGCTGCGGGGCACTGGAAATTCATCTGGCGCGGCACGAAGTGCACAGGGATCACCATCGAATCATCCTGACACCCACCGAATATGATCTGCTGGTCTGCCTGGCCCATCGCCAGGGCCAAGTGGTCACTCACAAGCAGATCCTGAAAACTGTCTGGGGCAGCACCGCAAACACCCATCAATCCGATTCATTGCGGGTATTTATTCGAACCTTGCGAAAAAAAATTGAACCGGATCCCGCCCGCCCCACCTATCTGATCACGGAAGTCGGTATTGGATATCGCTTGACCGAGCCCGGCATGATGCCGGCCGGGCCGTAGCTTGGCTCTTGGCGGTCCTGGTATTCGGCTACATGCTGGCGGTGGCCCACACCAAACAGGCCCTTCCCTTCTGATCCCCTTCATTATGCACGGTGCCGCCCTCCCCACCCTCCCAAGACAGACCTAGAAGCATTACAGTGTCGCCCCTCACCGGCTGGTATTCCTGCCCCGCATGATCCAGCTGATGCTGACGATAGTCTTCGGATTTCTCATGACCACCTATCCCCACTGGATGAACGGCACCGAAATTCCCTGGTTCCGCTATGTGCCAGCCTGGGCCGGACTCACCGGTGGCATGACGCTGTTCTATCTGGGACTGTTCACCCAAACAGTGTGGATCACCCTGAGTCTTGTGCTCTTTCTGGCCGTCTGGGCCTGGGCACTGGCGGCACTGTAGGCGGTGTATCGTGGCGCCCCCACCACCGAGCGGCGGTACCCGCTCAGCGGATCAGCGACAGCCAGCCGGCCAGGGCCAGCAGCGTGACCAGCAGCACCGGCGGCGTGATCAGGATGCCGATCCTGAAATACTGGCCCCAGGTGATCTTGATGCCTCGTCGCGCCAGCACGTGCAGCCACAACAGGGTGGCCAGGCTGCCGATGGGGGTGATCTTCGGCCCCAGGTCCGAACCGATGATGTTGGCATAGATCATCGCCTCCTTGACCACGCCGGTGACGTTGGCCTCGTCGATGGACAGGGCCACCACCATCACCCCGGGCATGTTGTTCATGATGGAGGAGAAGAAGGCGGCGATGAAGCCGGTACCCACCGCCGCCGCCGTCACCCCATACTGACCGATCCAGTTCAGAGCGATGGCGATGTCCGCCGTCAACCCGGCATTGCGCAGGCCGTAGACCACCAGATACATGCCCACGGAGAAGATCACGATCTGCCAGGGGGCGCTGACGAAGACCCGGCGGGTGGAAATCACATGTCCCCGGGCGGCCACCGCCAGCAGGATGGCGGCACCCAGCCCCACCATGGCGGAGATGGGCACGCCCATGGGCTCGATCACCAAAAAGCAGAACAGCAGCAGGGCCAACACCACCCAGCCCGCCTTGAATACGGCCGGGTCCTTGATGGCCTGTTCGGGCCTGCGCAGACCGTCGAGGCTGTAGGTGCGGGGGATCTGTTTGCGGAAGAACAGATACAGGATACCCAGCGAGGCGGTCACCGAGACGGCGTTCACCACCATCATCACGGCGGCGTACTCGCGGAAGTTGATACCGAAGAAATCCGCCGAGACGATGTTTACCAGGTTGGAGGTGACCAGGGGCAGACTGGCGGTGTCGGCGATGAAGCCTGCGGCGATGACGAAGGCAAAGGCCGCCCCGGCGGTGAAGCCCAGGGCCAGGAGCATCTCCAGCACGATGGGGGTGAGCATGAGGGCGGCGCCGTCGTTGGCAAACATGGCGGCCACTGCGGCGCCCAGCAGGATGATGAACGCGTACAGGCGCAGGCCGCTCCCCTTGCCCCAGCGAGCCACGTGCAGGGCCGCCCATTCAAAGAATCCGGCCTCATCCAGGATCAGGGAGATGATGATGATGAATACGAAGGTGAGCGTGGCGTTCCAGACGATGTCCACCACGATGGGCACGTCGGAGAACTGCACCACCCCCGTGGCCAGGGCCAGGGCCGCGCCGCCCAAGGCGCTCCAGCCGATACCAAGCCCCTTGGGCTGCCAGATGACGAAGGTGATGGTGACGATGAAGATCGTCAGGGCGGTCAACAACATGGATATGTCCTGTGGTCGGGTTCAGTCAGACAGCCACTGCCGCACCTCGCCATGGCCTTCGGCATGGAAGCGCTGTGCACCAGGGTGAAGATTTCCAGCATGCACTATGCCGGGTCATTCATTAGTCATGAGAGATAAGATATAGTCCATACCGCATATTCGCAAGAACAAATATCTATTCACCCACCAAGGCACAGCCCCATGACTTCATCAAATAATCCCAGCATCCTGTTCCTCTGCACCGGCAACTCCTGCCGTTCCCAGATGGCTGAAGGCTTTGCCCGTCATCTGGGAGGCGACGCCTTCCGGATCCAGTCGGCGGGGATCGAGGCCCACGGCAAGAACCCCCGGGCCATCCTGGCCATGGCGGAACTGGGGATCGACATCAGCGGCCAGGAATCCACCCGCGTCACCGATGCCATGCTGGTGGAGGCGGATCTGGTGGTGACGGTCTGTGGGCACGCGGATGAACATTGCCCCCTGCTGCCTCCGGGCACACGGCGCCTGCACTGGCCCCTGACGGACCCGGCCAAGGCCACCGGCACCGAGGAAGAGATCAACCTGGCCTTCAGGCAGATACGGGACGAGATCCGGGCGCGGGTGAGCACCCTGCTGGCAGATCTGAAGCGCTGAAACGAAAAAACCCGCGCCGGGATGACCGACGCGGGTTTTTTGTACTTCGAATGTGGTAGCGGGGGCAGGATTCGAACCTGCGACCTTCGGGTTATGAGCCCGACGAGCTGCCAGACTGCTCCACCCCGCAACTGAAGATATGTATACTACCGATCTTGCCCGGATAATACAAGGGTTTCATCCAACTTTTTTGCAACTCATGCACCACGGTGGACCAGGTGTCGGCGCAGATCATGTCGATAGATGAATCCGGGCATGGCAAACACGGCAAACATGGACAGGGTGATGGCATAGAACTGCCAGCCCTGGGTATGGATCGTGCCGG
>NZ_JAJNQM010000077.1:0-16561 GCF_022227785.1 Ectothiorhodospira lacustris
CCGCGGTCCTGAAGGTGGCGGATTTGGGTCGGCCGATGGCCGGGCCGGTGAGGGCGTCCACCACATCCGCCCCCAGGCCCATCGCTTCGGCATGGTGGATGGTGGCCACCAGGGAGAAGACGCCGATGCGGTTGGCGATGAAATTGGGGGTATCCCGAGCACGGATCACTCCCTTGCCCAATCCGCCCACCAGAAAGGTCTCCAGGGCATCCAGCACCTCGGGATCGGTTTCTCGCCCGGGGATCAGTTCCACCAGGTGCATGTAGCGGGGAGGATTGAAGAAATGAACGCCGCAGAAGCGGCGGCGCAGGGATTTGGGCAGGACATCGGCCAGGGCATTGATGGACAGCCCCGAGGTGTTGCTGGCCAGCAGGGCATCCTCGGACAGGAAGGGGATGATGCGACCGTAGAGTTCCCGCTTGAGTTCCATGCGCTCGGCGATGGCCTCGATGATGAAATCGCACTCGGACAGGGCCGACAGACCGGTGTCATAGTTAGCGGGACGGATGTGGGCGCCGTCGGCCGGGTCCGCCAGGGGGGCGGGCTGCATCTTGCCCAACCCTTGAATGGCCCGACGGGCATGGGCATTGGGATCGCCGCCTTCGGCCGGCAGCTCGAACAGAACCACCGGGATGCCGGCATTGACCAGATGGGCGGCGATCTGCGCCCCCATCACCCCGGCACCCAGCACGGCGGCACGCCGGATGAAGGTGGGCGCCGGACGAAAGGGGGCGCCAAGCGCCGCCTGGTGCATCATCACTGAACTCATGGACTCCTCCATTATCTTGAGTGGGCCTGACGATCGGCCCGGTGGGGGCTTTGGTGCCCGTCATACAGCGCCTCCAGTTCGTCCTGGAAGCATTTGAGGATGTTGTTGCGCTTGAGCTTGAGGGTGGGGGTGAGCATGGCGTTGTCCACGCTCCAGGGTTCCGGCAGGACCCGCAGACGTCGCACCTGGACGTAGCCCGGGAAGCTGCGCAGCAGACCACCGATCCGCTCCAGCACCCAGGCTTCCACCTCCGGCGCGGTACTGGCGGCGTCCATGTGGCCGGGCAGGCCGTGCTCGGCAGCCACCTCCTGCCAGATCGCCTCGTTGAGCACCACCAGCGCCACCAGATAGGGGCGCCCCTCGCCCACCACCATCACCTGCTCGAACATCGGGTCGTTGGCGATGGCCATCTCCACCTCGATGGGCGGCACCTTCTCGCCGTTGGCCAGGACGATGATTTCCTTGATCCGGCCCGTGATGGTGATGCGTCCCTCCGGGTCCAGGCGGGCCTTGTCGCCGGTGCGCAGCCAACCATCCCGGGTCAGGGCCTGACGGTCGGCGGCGGGGTTGTTCCAGTAACCGGCCATGATGTTGGGTCCGCGCGCCTGGAGTTCATCCTGTTCCCCGATCCGTACTTCCACCCCGGGCAGAGGCTTGCCCACAGTGCCCGGGCGGTTATCTTTCAGGGTGTTCACGGCGATGACCGGACTGGATTCGGTGAGTCCGTAGCCTTCCAGCACCGGGACGCCCAGGGCCAGAAACAGGCGGGAGATCTCGGGGCTGAGCGGTGCGCCGCCGCTGATGGCCACCCGCAGGCGCCCTCCCAGGCGGCGGGTGACCTTGCCGGCTACCAGGGCGCTGAGCAGGGGCCAGGACAGTTCCCGCGGGTGCCAGGGAACCAGGCCCTGCCCTCTCTGGTAGCGGTGCCAGCCCACCGCCGTCGCCTGATGAAACAGCCTGCGCGCCACCGGGGGCTTATCCTTGAGGCCCATCAGGATGCGTCCGTAGACCCGTTCATAGATGCGCGGTACCGAGACCAGGGCAGTGGGACGGTGATAGGCCAGGTCTTCGGGCAGATCGGGGACCGACCGGGCATAGGCCACCGTGGCACCGGCCATGACGGGCACGTAGTAGCCGATGGTGCGCTCCAAGGTATGGGAGAGAGGCAGGAAGGACAGGAACAGATCGTCCGGATAGATGGGGATGCGCTGCAGACCGGCCCAGGCGTTCTCCAGCATGTTCCGGTGGGACAACCTCACGCCCTTGGGGCGCCCCGTGGAGCCGGAGGTATAGACGATGGAGGCCAGGTCATGGCCATCATCGGCGGGTGTCGGTTCGGCCCTGCCCTCGCCCCCCCGATCCAGCCACTGGCGCAGACTCATGACCCGCCCCCGACTGTCCATGGGACCCGTCGCCTGGGTCACGATCACCCGCTGCAGCCGCTTGAGGGTCTGCCCACTCTGTTCGATACCGCGCCAGGCCTCCATGTGTTGAAGGATGAGCACGCTGGCGCCGCTGTCTTCCAGGATGTAGGCCAGGTTGTCGGCCCGGTCGCTGGTGTAGAGAGGGACGACCACCAGTCCCAGGCCCAGGGCCGCCTGATCAAAGGTCAGCCACTCACCGCTGTTGGGCAGCATGACGGCCACCACGTCCCCGGGCTTGAGGCCTTCCCGGGCCAGGGCCGCCTGCCAACGCCCCACCGCCGCTGCGGTGGTCGCCCAGCTAAAACCCCGCCAGATGCCCAGGTCGGCATCGAACTGGTGATAGGCGATGGCCTCGGGGGTGCGCCGCACCCGTTCCAGGAACAGCCGGTGCAAGGTGCCGACCTCCCCCGGGGGGATGTAATCCGTTCGCGTTCCCATGGTGTTTCCTCCGATCCTGTCGGGGCTGTCTGTGCAGCCTGAATTCATGATTTCCGATGATTTCATTCGGTTCATGATCAGCCACTGAGCTGATGATGCACCGCAAAAGATTGAACGTTTGTTTGAATTTGACTTAAAAAAAATACGCATGCCGACGCAAACGAGCATTCTGCAGTAGTCGTGCTGCATTGCGTCATTAAAACGTTCGTTTTACGTCTTTTTAAAAAAACGTACTCACTCCATAACCGGCACCTCAGGCCAAGTCGTGAGGGGCCGTTTCCAGAACATCCCGGGCCTGCGCCAATTCTTCCGGTAACGGTGCCCGCAGGCCTGCGGCCAGAAAAGGCACCACCCGACGGATGATCTCTCGCGGCTCTTCCTGTTCCGAATTCCGGCTGGCCGCCAGCAACTGCATCATGTCGTTGCCGGCCATCACGTAGGACATGACGCCCACCAGGAAATGCAGCCGCCAGTAGAGTTCCGTCTTGGGCAGCTCGGGCAGCACCGTCCGAAAGGCCGGCTTGAAGCGGTTCACCAGCGCCTCGTTGGCATGGCGCATGTGCTCGTGCAGAAAGCTGGCATGTTCCGTATAGGTGCGTCCCATCAGGCGCACGAAGCGACTGCCACCGCCCCCATCCCGACTCAACTCCAGGGGCGGGCCGATGAAGGCCTCGATCAAACCCTCCAGGGTCACACGGCCCTGGCGCTCCAGACGATCCAGGCGCCGGATGCGCTCCCGGTTGAGGGGCTCCAGTCGCCGGGCCAGCACCGCCTTGATGAGCCCTTCCTTGGAGCCGAAGTGATAATTCACCGCCGCCAGATTGACCTCGGCATGGGAGGTGATCTGGCGCAGGGAGGTCTGTCCAAGGCCGCGTTCGGCAAACAGTTGCTCCGCCGTATCCAGGATACGATCCTTGGTGTCGCTCGCTTCAGCCATGATGCCTTTCGGAATAGTAAACGTACGTTTATTTATAACGCACCGGACGGGCAGGTCAAGGAGAATTTGATACAACGCAATTCCAAGCCCCCTCGCCCACGCCGGGCAATGCGTCTGCTAGTAAATGCGGCGCTCTCCATCCGGCCGGGTCTTGAAGAACCGCAACGTCCAAAGATACTGAGCCGGATCCCGGCGGATGAGGGCTTCCAGTGCAGCATTCATGCGGGCCGCGTCGGCCGCGTCATCCCCGCTGGGAAAACCTTCCAGCGGCGGCGCCATCACCAGCTCGTAACAGTCCTCATCGGTGCGGTAGAAGCCGATCGCGGGTACCACCGGCGCCCCGGTGAGTTTCACCAGACGCCCCAAGGCCGGTACCGTGGCCTTGGGGATGCCGAAAAAGGGGGCGAACACGGCGTGCTCCCGCCCCAGGTCCTCGTCGCCCAGGTAGTAGAACACCTTGCCCAGGCGAATATGGCGAATGGCCGGGCGCAGGCCCTGGTCCCGGGAAAACATGGCGGCGCCGTACTGGGATCGGCTGCGGGTGTTGATCCACTCCACCACCGGGTTGGACATGGGCTTGGCAAAGGACACGCCGCCCACCTCCAGGCTCAGCCGCAGACCGCCGAAATCCAGCGCCGGGGCATGGGCGGCACAGAGGATCACCGGCCGGCCGGCCTGCTGCATGGCCAGTACCCCGGCCTCGTCCACCAACCGGATGCGCTCCCGGTGGCGGCGGCGGCTGCCGAACCACAGCAGGGGGTAGTCGACGAAGCATTGACCGGCAATGCGGAAATGGTCCCGCAGCACCTGTTCCCGGCGGGCGGCGTCCCAGTCGGGGAAACACAGGCGCAGGTTCACATCGGCAAAGTGCCGACGCTTGCCACCGCTGCGCCAGGCCATCCAGCCCACCAGCCGGCCCAGCCCCAGGGCCACGGGCCGCGGCAGCCACATGATCACCCACAGCAGACCGACGCCCAGCCAGGTCGGCCAGTAGCGGGGGTGGAGCATGAAAGCGCGGAAGGGGGGCAGGTAGCCCTCGGGGGCCTGATCCCGCCCGGTGGTGTCGGTCAGGTCAGTCATTGATCCGGTCCGGCCAGCTGTTTCTCCGCCCGCTTGCGGAACACCTTCATCTCCTTGACCGCCTGCAGGTCCCCCTTCTGCTCGGCCACCCGGATACCCTCATCGAAGGCCTCAATGGCGTCATGCAGAGCGCCACCCTCTATGAGGGCCCGGCCCAGTAGTTTCCAGGCGGCGGAATACCCGGGGTCATGACCCACGGCGGCCCGCAGATGGATGGCGGCCTCCCCCGGCTGCCCCTCCGCCAGATGGGCGTTGCCCAGGGTGAAACGCAGCATGGCATTGTCCTGGCCGCCGGCCAGCATGGCTTCAAAACGCTGGATGTTGCTCATGGATGAACTCCCTAGAGGAAGGTCACGCTCACCTGGAACAGGCGCTCGACTTCTTTGACGCGGCGCTTGTCGGTGAGGAACAGGATCACATGGTCTTCCGCCTGGATGACCGTATCGCGGTGGGCGATGATGACCTCGTCCCCCCGCACCAAGGCACCGATGGTACAGCCCCGGGGCAGGTTGATCTCCTCCACCATGCGCCCGACCACCCTGGAGGTCTTGTTGTCGCCGTGAGCGACCGCCTCGATGGCTTCGGCGGCACCGCGGCGCAGGCTGTGCACCGCCACCACGTCGCCCCGACGCACATGGGTGAGCAGGGCGCCGATGGTCACCTGCTGGGGGGAGATGGCGATGTCGATGATGCCGCTCTGTACCAGTTCCACGTAACTGGGGCGGTTGATCAGGGACATCACCGTGCGTGCCCCAAGACGCTTGGCCAGCATGGCGGAGAGGATGTTGGCCTCGTCGTCGTTGGTCACCGCCACGTAGACATCGGTGTTTTCAATGTTCTCCTCGATCAGCAGCTCCTCGTCGGCGGCATCTCCGCTGAGCACCACCACCTTGTCCAGCACCTCGGCCAGCTCCCGGGCACGGACCGGGTTGTGCTCGATGAGCTTGACGGAAAAGTGCGGTCCCAGGGCCTGGGCCAGGCGCTTGCCGATGTTGCCGCCGCCGGCAATGATGAGACGCCGGTAAGGCTTGTCCAGCTTGCGCAGTTCGCTGGTGACGGCACGAATGTTCCGCCGGGCGGCGATGAAGAAGACTTCGTCATCCACCTCGATGACCGTCTGCCCGTCCGGGTAGATGGCGGTGTCCTTGCGAAAGATCGCGGCCACCCGGGTCTGTACCCCGGGCATGTGGCTGGCCAGGTGGCGCAGTTCCTTGCCCACCAGAGGGCCGCCATAGTAGGCCCTTACCGCCACCAGGGAGACCCGGCCATCGGCAAAATCCAGCACCTGCAGGGCGCCGGGATGTTCGATCAGGCGCTGGATGTAGTTGGTGACCTCTTCCTCGGGGCTGATCAGCACGTCGATGGGCAGGGACTCGGGGGCGAACAGGGCTGGATAGCCCAGATATTCCACCCCGCGGACCCGGGCGATCTTGGTGGGGGTATGGAACAGGGTGTAGGCCACCTGACAGGCGATCATGTTGGTCTCGTCGGAGTTGGTGACGGCGATGACCATGTCCGCGTCACGGGCGCCAGCAGCTTCCATCACCTCCGGATGGGAGGCAAAGCCGGTCACCGTACGCAGGTCCAGGCGGTCCTGCAGGGCACGCAGGATGTCCGGCCGGGTATCGACAATCGTGATGTCGTTGGCCTCGCTGGACAGGTTGTGGGCCACGGAACTGCCCACCTGCCCTGCTCCAAGAATCAGTATCTTCATTCTCTGGCCTTCTTGGGCTCAATGCCGAGGGCGCGCAGTTTACGGTATAGGTGCGTACGTTCAAGCCCCACCCGCTCCGCCAGCCGGGTCATGTGGCCGTCCACCTGCTCCATCTGGCGCAGCAGGTAGTCTCGCTCGAACTGCTCCCGGGCCTCTCGCAGGGGGAGCTCCACGTCCACCGGCGTGGTGTCCCGACAGTCCTGCGCCAGGGGGCCGCGCCCGGACAGGGCGGCTTCCGCCTCGGTCGCATCGACTTCATCGGTGTTGCCCAGGATCAGCAGACGCTGAACCAGGTTGCGCAGCTCGCGAATATTGCCGGGCCAGGGATAACGGGCCAGGTGGGCGCAGGCGGCATCGCTGAAGTGACGCAGGGGCAGGCCCTCCTCCTGGTGCAGGGCCTCGGCCTGATGGCGCAGCAGTTCGGGAATGTCCTCCGGATGTTCGCGCAGCGGCGGGACACGCAGGGGCACCACGCTCAGGCGATAGTACAGATCCTCCCGGAAACCACCGGCACGCACCAGGGCGCGCAGATCCTCGCGGGTGGCGGCCACCACCCGCACGTTGACGGCGATGGGATCACTGCCGCCGACCCGTGTCATGCGGCGGCTTTCCAAGGCGGAGAGCAGGCGCCCCTGGGTGTGCAGATCCATCTGGGCCACCTCGTCCAGATAGAGGACGCCACCCGCGGCCTGCTCCAGCAGGCCGTAGCGGATACGGTTGCCCTGCTCCTGGCCGAAGATCTCCACCGCCGCCTCATCGGCATTCATCGCCCCCACCGGCACTTCCACGAAGGGGCGGGCGGCCCGGGCACTGTGGCTGTGCAGGTAGCGGGCAAAGGTCTGCTTGCCCACGCCCGCCTCACCACTGATGAGCACCCAGGTGTCATGCTGGGCAATGCGCAGGACCTGCTCCCGCAGGGCCTGCATCACCGCGCTGGAACCCTCCGGGTGGACCACGCGACTGACCCGGCGGCGCAGACCGATATTCTCCCGGGTCAGCCGATCCGCTTCCAGTGCCCGTTCCACCGTGAGGGTGAGCTTGGCCATGGACAGGGGCTTTTCCAGAAAATCGTAGGCCCCCAGACGGGTGGCTTCCACCGCCGTCTCCACCGAGCCATGGCCGGACATCATGATCACCGGACTGGGCTGGCCGCCGGCCTCGCTCCACTCCTTGAGCAGGCTGATGCCGTCACCGTCCGGCATCCAGATATCCAGCAGGATGAGATCAAAGCGGCGTTGGCGCCGCTGCTCCCGGGCTTCTTCCACGGTGCCGGCCACGGCCACGACGTAGCCTTCATCCTCCAGGATCTCCTGAACCAGGGTCCGGATATCCGGCTCGTCATCCACTACCAGGATACAGGCTTCGTTCACACAACCTCCCTCGCATCACTTGCCGCGGCATGGAGACTGCCGGGTCCGGACAGGGGCAGGTGGATAAGGATCCGTGCCCCACCCTCGGTACGGTTTTCCGCCCAGACCATACCGCTGTGTTCTTCGACGATCTTCTTGACGATGGCCAACCCCAGACCGGTGCCCCGGGGCTTGCTGGTGACATAGGGTTCGAACAGGCGGGGCATCATGTCCTCGGGCAGGCCGCGCCCATTGTCACACACCAGGATCTCCACCATGCCGTGGTACTCATCCTGCCGTATCAAGCGTGTCGCCAGCTCCAGCTGTCCCTGAGGCGCTCCCTCCAGGGCCTCCAGGCCGTTCTTGATCAGGTTGTGCAGCAACTGGCGGACGCGACCGGCGTCGGCCACCAGGGTGGGCAGGTTGTCACACAGGTTCAGGACGAGCTGTACCGAGCTATCCCCGTGCCGATACAGTTCCGTCACCTCCCGCACCAGGCGATTCAGATCCAAAGGTACGGGACTCATGGCCGGGGGGCGGGCATAGTCGCTGAAGGCGTTGACCATGGCCTTCATGGCCTCCACCTGCTGCACGATGGTGTGCGTGGCCCGCCTGAGTACCTGCGCCTCCTCCGGCCCCAGATGGGGATGCAGCTTCTTCTGCAGACGCTCGGCGGAGAGCTGGATGGGGGTCAGAGGATTCTTGATCTCATGGGCCAGACGGCGGGCCACCTCGGCCCAAGCGGCATCCCGCTGGGCCTGCAACAGGGTGGTGATATCGTCGAACACCACTACCGGGCCACCCCGCAGACCGCCCCCGTAAGAAAGCCAGACGCCGCGACACATGAGCACCTTGCGGCCACCGGCGCCAAAGACGGTAAGCTGTTCACTCCATTCGGACTCCCGGTGATTGAAGCGACTGCGCAGGGCCTCGTTGAAGGTTTCCACCACCTTGGAATATTGCCCGATCTCATCCAGGGACCGCCCCAGGTGCCGCTCCAGGTCCACTTCCATGATTTGCGCAGCGGCGGCGTTCGCGGTCCTCAGGGTCAGGCGCCGGTCCAGGGTAATGACCCCGGACGACAGGTTCTGCAGCACCGTCTCCAGATACATGCGCTGGCTTTCCGCCAGCCGCCGGCTGCGTTCCACCTCGTCCCGGGTGGCGGCCAGGGTGCCGGTCATGCTGTTGAAGGAACTCACCAGGAAGCCCAACTCGTCATTGCGGGTGACCAACAGCTTCTTGTGATACTCACCCGCCGCCACCGAGCGGGTTCCTTCCGCCAGTTCCTGGATGGGGGCCACCAGACGCCCGGAAAAATACAGGGCCGCCCAGGTGGCCGTCATCACCGACACCAGCAGTGCCAGGGACAGGGTGGTGTTGAAGCTCTGCTTCAGGGGAACCCGCAGATAGGCAAACTCCTTATAGTCGGAAAAGGCGTCCTGGACGCTGTCCGCCAGCACGCTCATGCGGGGGGCCACCGGATAGACCGCCTGCAGGATCCGACCATCCCCGGCGGGGTCCCGGGTCGGGATCTGGGTCACGATCCGGATATGCAGGCCGTTCTCGTAGATGGGCTCCAGGGCGGCGTAACTGTTGCCCTGAGAGAGGATCAATAGCACCTCGCCCGCCGGCAGGGTCGGCAGCCGTTGCACCCGCTCACCGCTGGCATAGGCGATGATGCGGTTGTTGGCCCCGAACAGCACCAGTTCCAGGGCCTCGCTGCCCTCCCGCATGTCCCGCAGGCGCAGGGCCGCCAGGGTCTCGGAGACATCCACCAGTTCCCGCGCCAGCAGCTCGGTCTGGCGGGTATGTTGGCGCACCCTCAGGTCAAGGGATGAGCGGGACAATTCCAGGGCATCTTCCAGGGCCTTTTCCACCCGCACGTCGAACCAGCTGTCGATCCCCTCGTCCAGAAATTTGATGGAAAAGTAATAGACGATGGTGACCGGCAGCAGGGACAGGCCCACAAACAGGATCAGCAGCTTGGCGGTGAGCCGGGAACCCGGCTCCCGGCGGATGACCTGCCGGCTCACCCGCAACAGGCGTACGCAGATGGCCAGCGCCATGACGATCAGGGCCAGGGAATTGAACAGCAGCATCCAGACATAGAGGCGCTCGAAACGCTCGGAATTCTGTGCGGCATCCCCCATCACCACCAGGGACCCCAGCAGCAGCACGAACACCACGGCCATGAACAGCAACCCCACGGGGGTTTTTTTCAGCGCAGCGACCATGAGTACCACTCACTCACCGGGCTCCATTCCCGGGAAACGTACCCCCGCACACGCAGCGGCAGCGGCAGGTCTTCCGCTTTCAGGCGGGCGCGTAACCGGATGGCATAGTCCCGGTCATCATCAAGCAGGGAGGCGTCCAGCAGCGGCAGCTCCTGCAGGTCTCCCAGGGTGCTCATGGCCGACTCCAGGCGGTAGAAGGCCCGCTGGACACCGGTATTGAGGTGGGTGACGATGTAGAGGCGGCTGAGGGCGTGATACTCCACCCGATAACGCTGCACCAGTTCGGCGACTGTGGCATCCCACATCCAGTCGCGGCTGCGGTTGATCTCTATCTGGACTTCGAAGGTCAGCTTGACGCCGTTGTGAAGCGCCTCGTTGAGATTGCGGGTCAGCCGGTAATCGATATCGGCATTGAGCAGATAGATCCCGCTGACCAGTTCGGTCGCGGCCCAACGCACCTTGAGGGGAGGGTTTCCGGACGCCCCCAGCAGCCCCGGCCAAGCCAGCAGCCAGGCCAGCAGCAGGACCAGGGACGATGCCCGGAACTGGCAGGATACAGCGCTCAAATGCGGCTCAGTCGGGCATAAAAGAACCCATCCATTCCCTGCTCGCCGGCTCGCAGCTGGCGCCCGACCTCCGCGTTCAAGCCCCAGGAGGCCTCGATGGGCCGTTCCCGAGCCCCGGACTCTTCCGCCAGAAAAGGGGCGACCGTCATGACATTTTCCTCCGGCATCAGAGAACAGGTCACGTAAAGAAGCATACCCCCGGGGGCCAGCAGGGGCCAGAGCGCCCGCAGCAAACGGGCCTGCTGCGTCTGCAATGCCTGGATGTCCTCCTCCCGGCGCAGGTGCTTGATATCCGGGTGACGACGGATCACCCCGGTGGCGGAACAGGGGGCATCCAGCAGGATGCGGTCATAGCCGGGACCCTGGTGCCACTGTTCGGGCGCCCCCGCATCGGCGGCGATCAGGTGGGCATCAAAGCCCCCGCGCCGCAGGTTCTCGCGCACCCGCTCCAGACGGGCGGGGTCCGCGTCCACGGCGGTGAGATCCAGATCACCTCCGGCCTGCTCCAACAGGTGCAAGGTCTTGCCGCCCGGCGCGGCGCAGGCATCCAGCACCCGCATGCCCGGGGTACATTCCAGCAGCGGCGCCGAGAGCTGGGCAGCGGCATCCTGGACCGAGACCAGCCCTTGATCAAAACCCGGCAAGCGATCCACCGCGACAGGCTGCTCCAGGGTGAGCGCGGTTTCCACCCAGGGGTGGGGCTGTGCCGCCAAGCCCTGATCCGCCAGCGACCGGCGATAATCATCACGGCCGATGCGGGCCAGGTTGACACGAAGGGTCATCGGAGGATGGGCATTGAGGGCCTGACAGAGGGTCTCGGCGTCCTCCCCATAGGTCGAGGCCAGGCGACGGTAGAGCCAGTCCGGCAGGGCATGACGCACGGCGGGGTCATGATCCACGGAGCGGGCGATCTCATCGGCCTCCCGCTGGGCACGCCGCAGGACCCCGTTGATCAGCCCCACCGCCCATTTCTTGCGCAACCGGCGCCCCAGATCGGCCGTCTGCTGGATGGCCGCATAGTCCGGGGTGTTCATGTACAGCAGCTCGAACAGGCCCATGGCCAGGGCGCAGGCCACATCCTGATCCCGTCCCCGCAGGGGCTTGTCCATCCACTGGGCCAGCATGGCCTCAAGGCGGCGGTGCCAGCGCAGGGTGCCGTAGCTCAGGGCCTGCACCAGCCCCCGGTCGCGGGCACTGACCTGGTCAAGGCGGGTCGGCAGGGCCTCGGACAGGGAGCCGCCCTCCTGCAGGACGCGCAGGATAACGCTGAGGGCGGCTTCACGGGCGGACAGGGACATGCATGACTCCGGTGGTATTGCGGCAGAATGCCCCCTGGGGGGGAATAGGTCGATCAATGCTTGATTTTCGGGCAAAAACTCACTGGATGCAGGCAGATCAGGAACCGCCCGTATCCTGCCCCAGGCACGTCCCCAGCAGCGACCGTGCATTCAGAAATGCCGCTGCTGCCAGGGGCTTGCCGCCGGGCAACTGCAAGCAGGTGATGCGCAGGATCCCCTCGCCGGTGGCGACGTCGATCCCTTCCGGTCCCTCGGCCACCACGGTACCCGGCAGCACATCGACGGCCGCCGCCGGCAGGACCCGGGACATCCACAATCGCAACGGTTGCCCCTGATACAGGGTCTGGGCCACCGGCCAGGGGTTGAAGGCGCGGATGCAGCGGTCCAGCGCCGCCGCCGGCCGCGACCAGTCCAACAGGGCTTCCGCCTTGTCCAGTTTGCGGGCGTAGGTGGCCTGGGACTCATCCTGAGGTTCGGGCCTGATCCGGCCGGCCGCCAGGTCATCCAGACTCGGCAGCAGCAATTTTGCCCCCATCACCGCCAACTGATCATGCAGGGTCTGAGCGGTATCAGCAGGCGTGATGGGGCATTCGCCCTTGCGTAGCATGTCGCCGGTATCCAGGCCGGCCGCCATCTGCATGAGGGTGACGCCGGTTCGTTCATCCCCCTCCGCCAGGGCCCGCTGGATGGGGGCCGCGCCCCGCCAGCGGGGCAGCAGGGAGGCGTGGATGTTGACGCAGCCCAGGCGGGGGATGTCCAGCACCGACTGGGGCAGGATGAGGCCATAGGCCGCCACCACCATGAGATCCGGCCGATAGCCGCGCAGCCGTTCCTGGACCGGTTCGGGCCGCAGGCGCTCGGGCTGCTCCACGGGAACGCCGTGGGCCAGGGCCACCTGTTTCACCGGACTGGGCGTCAGCTTGCGGCCGCGCCCCGCCGGACGGTCCGGCTGGGTATAGACCGCAACGATGTCATGGGGAGAAGCAATCAGTGCCTCAAGGGCCGGCACCGCGAAATGCGGGGTGCCGGCGTAGATGATGCGCAGAGGACCGGGCAATGGAGAACCTTGTGGATAAGCGTTGAACAGGCGTAGGACGGAGCGACCGGGTCAGACCGCTTCCCGGTGGCGGGAGGCAGTGCCGGTGGAGCCGGTCAGGCGGCCCTGTTTCTCCAGCTTCTTTTTGATGCGGCCCCGCTTCAGGGATGAGATGTGATCCACGAACAGCTTGCCGTCCAGATGGTCGATCTCATGCTGGATGCAGACCGCCAGCAGGCCGCCCGCCTCCAGTTCGAAGGGCTTGCCGTCGCGATTCAAGGCCCGCACCCGCACCCGCTGGGCACGCCGCACCGGCTCGTAGAAGCCGGGGACGGACAGGCAGCCTTCCTCGGTCTCCACGTCTCCCTCGCGGCCGACGATCTCCGGATTGATCAGGCAGATGGGGTGCAGGCCCTGGCCGGACCGCTCATCGGAGCCCTCCTCGGCCACGTCCATCACCACCACCCGGTGCAGCACCCCCACCTGGGTCGCGGCCAGGCCGATGCCCGAGGCGTGGTACATGGTCTCGAACATGTCGTCCACCAACTTGCGGATGGTGTCATCCACCACCTTGACGGTTTCGGCCTGACGACGCAGCCGGGGATCGGGAAAATGCAAGATTTCTAGCAGGGCCATGACCGCTCATCCGCTAAAGTGGGTGTATGTGTGCAGGCTCAAAATCATTTCTGCTACAGTTGGGATCATATTAGATCATTGCCGTACAGGTCGGGTTCTTTACTCCAGCCATGGGGCTTCCATGGGCTGTCTTCGGGGCAGTGCCACGGAAGGGTCCGGAACAATGATGCCTTAGTGACGAGGGGAAACCATGTCCGCTCCCAATCCGCGGCGTATCGGGCGCCGCCTGTCCGCCGTAACGCTTATTCTAGCGTTCCTGGCCTCAGGATGCGCCACCACGCCACCGGAGCCGGAACCATTGCCGCCGGTACCGGCGGCGGCGGCACCCGCCCCTGCGCCGCCTCCGGCGGAAGTCCGCATCCGCCCCACCGCACCGGAACGCTACGTGGTCCAGCGAGGCGACACCCTGTGGGACATCTCCAACCGGTTCCTGCGCGACCCCTGGTTCTGGCCCGAGATCTGGGTCAGCAACCCGCAGATCGCCAACCCTCACCTGATCTATCCCGGTGACATCATCACCCTGTACTACGTGGACGGCCGCCCCCATCTCACCGTGGATGGAGGACCGCGGGTCCGGCCCACCCTGCGTCTCTCGCCCCAGGTCAGGGCTGAGCCCCTGCCGCCCTCCATGGATGTTCCGATCCAGGCCCTGCAGCAATTCCTGATTCGTCCCAGAGTTGTGACAAAGGAGCAGTTGGAAGATTCCGCCTATCTGATGGCCGCCCGCGATGAACGCCTGGTATTCGGTGCCCATGATCGCCTCTACGCCCGCCGTCTGCAGGGAGAACCCCTCGGCCGACGTTTTGACGTGTTCCGGGCCGGCGGTGAACTCAGGGACCCGAAGACCCGGGAACTGCTGGGCTACGAGGCCATCCCCGTCGGCGAGGCCGAACTGGTTCGGGGAGGCGATCCGGCCACGGTACTGCTGGTACGCAGCGATCGCGAGGCCCTGATCGGGGATCGCCTGCTGCATCAGGAGGCCGAGGAGCAGAACTTCCTCTTCACCCCTTCCGCACCGCCCAGGGAGGCGGAAGGCCAGATCATCTCCCTGTTCGACGCCATCAGTCAGATCGCCCGTTTTCAGGTGGCGGTCATCAACCTGGGGGAACGGGAAGGCATTGAGCGTGGCCATGTCTTTGCCACCTACCAGTCCGGCCGGGTCGTCCGTGACCGCCTGGCAGGACGTCTGGGTGAGCAGGTCACCCTGCCCGATGAACGGGTCGGCCTGGTCATGGTGTTCCGTACCTTCGAGAAGGTGAGCTACGCCCTGGTGATGGAGTCCACCCATCCCATCGAGAGAGGCTTCACCGTCAAGCGCCCCTGAGCGGGGCACAGGGACAGGGCTACGACATATGGATTCGTCCGCGCTGACCGCCTGGCTCCACCTCCTGCACGCACCGGGGGTGGGGCCCGCCACCTTCATGCGCCTGCTGCAGCAGCATGCCACGCCCCAGGGTGTGCTGGCAGCCGGTCCGTCCGCCTGGCGCCAGGCGGGCCTGTCGGCGACGGCCATCACCTTTCTCCAGGAAGAAACACCACCGGGGGTTCAAGCGGATCTGGATTGGGCCGGCCGGGAGGGACATCACATCCTGACCCTGGCGGACCCCCGCTATCCGGTCCGCC
This sequence comes from Ectothiorhodospira lacustris, assembly GCF_022227785.1. Classification (NCBI taxonomy): domain Bacteria; kingdom Pseudomonadati; phylum Pseudomonadota; class Gammaproteobacteria; order Chromatiales; family Ectothiorhodospiraceae; genus Ectothiorhodospira; species Ectothiorhodospira lacustris. The sequence continues at coordinate 15,105 of NZ_JAJNQM010000077.1, forward strand.
TGAAGGACATCCCGGGACCACCCCCGGTCCTGTACGTGGTGGGGGATCCCCAGGTGCTGTCCTGGCCCATGCTGGCAGTGGTGGGCAGCCGCCACCCCACACCCGGCGGCCGTGAAACCGCCACCGCCTTCAGTGCTCACCTGGCCCGCCGCGGGCTGGTGATCGCCAGCGGCCTGGCCAAAGGCATCGATGCCGCCGCCCATGAAGGCGCTCTGGCGGCCCATGGCCTGACCGTCGCGGTGACGGGCACCGGCCCTGACCGGATCTATCCCGCCGCCCACCGCAACCTGGGGCATCGCATCGTGGCCGAAGGGGCCATGGTGACGGAACTCCCCACCGGCACCCCGGCCACACCGCAGAACTTCCCCCGGCGCAACCGTATCCTGGCGGGCCTGGCGGTGGGGACCCTGGTGGTGGAGGCGGCCACCCGCAGCGGCTCCCTGATCACCGCCCGGCTGGCGGCGGAACAGGGGCGGGAGGTGTTTGCCATCCCCGGCTCCATCCATAACCCTCTGGCCCGGGGCTGTCATCGCCTGATCCGCGAGGGCGCCAAACTGGTGGAGACGGCGGATGATATCCTTGAAGAGTTGGGGGAGCTTCTGCCGCCCTGCTCTCCGGCCCCGGCAACGGATCCCCCATCGGCCGTCGCCGCGACGGCGCCGGATGGGGACCACACCCGGCTGCTCGAAGCCATGGGGCATGACCCGGTGGCGGTGGATCAGCTCGTGGCCCGCACCAGATTGACCGTGAGTGCGGTTTCCTCCATGCTGCTGCTCATGGAGTTGCGCGGCCAGGTGGCCTCCTTGTCCGGTGGTCGTTACGTCCGCCTGCTGTCGGAAAGCGGAAAATGAAAGAAAACGTACTTGATGTCCTGATGTATTTATTTGAAAACTATATTGATGACGATACCGAGCTTGAGCCGGATCGTGAGCAGCTTCAGGACCTTCTGCTGGATGCCGGTTTCCCGGTGGCCGAGATCCACAAGGCCTTCGACTGGCTGGAAAACCTGGCCGGCCAGGATTCCCCGCAGACGGTGCATGCCGGCTCGGCACTGCGTCTCTACACAGAGGCCGAGATGAACCGCATGGATGCAGAAAGCCGTGGCTTTCTGCTGTTTCTGGAACAAAACGGTGTCCTTAGCCCCGCCACCCGCGAGGTGGTCATCAACCGGATCATGGATCTGGATGCCGAAGACATCAGCCTGGAAGAAATCAAATGGATCACGCTCATGGTGCTGTTCAATCAGCCCGGGCAGGAAGCCGCCTATACCTGGCTGGAGAACATGATGTTCGACAGCCCGCCGGAGTATCTGCACTGAAACCCCACAAAGAACAACAGGTAGCCAGGACATGAGCAAGAACCTGGTCATCGTCGAGTCTCCCGCCAAGGCCAAGACCATCAAGAAGTACCTCGGTAGCGATTTCGAGGTACTGGCCTCCTATGGCCACGTGCGCGAC
>NZ_JAJNQM010000078.1:0-16218 GCF_022227785.1 Ectothiorhodospira lacustris
TCTTTGGGTACCTCGGGGGCCGGCGGCGGTGTCGCCGGGCGGGCAAACAGGTAGCCCTGCACGTAGTTCACCTGCTGCCCACGCAGCCAGTCCCATTCAGCGCGGGTTTCCACGCCTTCGGCGATGGTGGCGATGCCCAACTCGCCGGCCATCTCGATCAGCTTGGCCAGCACTTTCTGACGAAAGGGGTCCTGGTCGATCCCTTTCACCATAGCACGATCGAACTTGACGAAATCCGGCCGCAGTTCCGCCAGCAGGTTGAGTGAGGCATAACCGGCCCCGAGATCATCCAGGGCCACGCGAAAGCCGGCACCGCGATAGAAATCCACGATCCGGCGCAGGTGAGCGGTATCGGACACGGCCTCGGTCTCCACCACTTCGAACACGAAACGATCCGGATCGGCACCCAGTCGCCGGACTTCCTGCAGGGTGGTCTGGAGACAGTAGGCCGGGTCGTAGATGGTGGTGGGGTTGAAGTTGATGAAGATGTTGCAGCGGATGTCGTGCCCCGTCGCCTGACGGATGGCGTTGATGCGGGCAACGCGGTCGAGCTGGAACATGAGGCGGGCGGCCCGGGCCTGCTCCAGTAGCCGGTCCGGATAGATCAACGAGTTCTTTCCGGGGAGTTGCCCGCGCATGAGGGACTCATAGGCAAAGACCTGATCCGGACGCAGGGTGTGGACGATCGGTTGAAAATGGAACACCAGGCTTTCCGCCTCAATGAGGTCTATCAGCCAGTCGCTGCAGGTCCGTGCCAGGAGGGTATGCAGGGTTTGGGTTCGCGGCAGATGGACGATGCCGAAGGACTGATCCCGGGGCAGCAGGGCGGCCTGACAGTCCCGGATCTCGGCCTCGCTCATGAGGTCCCGAAGCAGATGGGCCAGCGGCTGCAGATCGCCGTCGTCCAGACGGACTTCCAGTACCCCCGGGGTGCCGTTGTGGACCGGATAGCCCCGAGTCTGCAAGTGACTATGGAGCGCCTTGAGGGTATGGGAAAGAAACGGCGCCAGATAAAGCCGTCCCGGTCCCGGGGTGCAGCGCTCGATGACCTGGCAATCTTGGCATGTCATGGCAGACACCTCTGCAGGGAATCGTTTCCCATCCGGCATTGTCCCAATGTAGTGTGATGAACACTTACTGCGCCTTCCCTTCCGCCTCTTCTCCCCCACGGGGAGAGGGGGGGGGAGCCGCCCTCTCTGCTACGGAGGGAGGGAAGCGTGGCGATATGATCATAACCGATCCCCGGCGAGGGGCAAAAACAACGAGGTTCCTCCAGCATGAACGAGAAGGTGAGCAAGTCCGAGGGCCGGTGGCGAGCCGAACTGACGCCGGAGCAGTATCACGTCACCCGGGAGGCGGGCACGGAACGGGCCTTCACCGGCTGTTTCCATGACCACAAGGCCCTGGGGGTGTATCACTGCATCTGCTGTGATGCCCCGCTGTTCAGCAGTGAGCACAAGTACGACTCGGGCAGCGGCTGGCCCAGCTACTGGCAGCCGGTGAGCGAGTCGGCCCTGGCGCGGCATGTGGATCGCGGACTGTTCATGAGCCGGGTGGAGGTGCGCTGTGCCCGCTGCGATGCCCATCTGGGGCATGTGTTCGAGGACGGCCCGCCGCCGACCGGGCTGCGCTACTGCATCAACTCGGCGGCGTTGCGGTTTCATGGGAGCAGCGAGCAAGACGAGTAACGCCCATCGCGCCCCGGCGCCCGCCCCTCATCCCTCGGCACCTACACCCCGGCTTCCCCATGTTGCCGGTCCAGCTCGTCGATGCGCCGCCCGGTCTCGCCCGGCGAGGTGGTGTTGCGGGCCAGGGTCTGATAGGCCACCGGCACCACGAACAGGGTGAACAAGGTGGCGAACAATACCCCGGAAAATACCACCGTACCGATCACAAACCGGCTCTCCGCCCCCGGACCGCTGGCCAGGATCAGCGGCAGGGTGCCCATCACCGTGGTGAAGGCCGTCATCAGCACGGGCCGCAGCCGGATCTGCGCCGCCTCCACCAGGGCCTCCCCGAACTCCCGCCCCGTGTCCCGCAACTGGTTAGTGAACTCCACGATCAGGATGCCGTTCTTGGCCGCCAGGCCGATGAGCATGACGATCCCGATCTGGCTGTAGATGTTGAGAGTCTGGCCGGTCAGCAGCAGTCCCACCAACGCCCCCACCACCGCCAGCGGTACGGTGGTGAGGATCACCGCCGGCTGGACGAAGCTCTCGAACTGGGCCGCCAGCACCAAAAACACCACCACCAGGGCCAGCACGAAGATGAACAGGATGGCACCACCCGCCTCCTTGAACTCCAGGGACTCACCCTTGTAGTCGATGCGTGCCTCCGCCGGCAGCTCCTCCCCGGCGATGCGCTCCAGGTACTCCAGGGCCTCCCCCAGGGTATATCCAGGGGCCAGACCCGCAGTGATGGTGATGGCACGCATGCGGTTGTAGCGGCTCAGAGTGGCCGCATCCGCCTGTTCGACGAAACTCACCACGTTGGACAGGGGGATCAAGGCCCCCGTGGTGGCGGAACGCACGTAGATGTTGCGGATGTCGTCGGGGGTCCGGCGCTGATCCGGAACCCCTTCCAGGATCACGTCATACTCCTCGCCCCGATCGATGTAGGTGGTCACCCGCCGAGAACCCAGGACCGTTTCCAGGGTCCGGCCGATGCTCTCGAACGACACCCCCAGATCCGCCGCCCGGTCCTTGTCGATGGTCACCATGAGCTGGGGTCGGGTCTCCTTGAAATCGGAATCCAGGTTTCTCAGGTTGGGGTTTTCCGAAGCCCGCTCGATGATCAGGTCCCGCCACTCCACCAGTTCATCATAGCTGGGACCACCGATGACGAACTGGACCGGCTGGCCCACCCGACGCCCGCCCAACCCCTGGCGCATGACGCTGATGGCCCGCACATCCGGGATCTCGGCCAGCTCCGCCGACAGGGCGTTCATGATCTCCCAGGCGGAGCGTTCACGGTCATTCCAGTGGGCCAATACCACGATGCCGAAGCCGTTATTCACCGCCTCTGCGCCACCGAAGCCCCGCGGGGTCCGGGCCAGCACCCGGATGGCCTCGCCGGATTCGATCAGGGGCATGAGGCGCGCCTCCACCTGCCGCATCTGGGACTGCATGTGTTCGTAACCCGCCCCTTCCGGGCCATCCACCAGGACGAAGAAGGCCCCCCGGTCTTCCGGCGGGGCATACTCATCGGGGATGCGTTCGACCAGGGCGATGATGGCCACCAGCATAACCACCATGACCACGCCGGTCACCACGGGCACCTTGAGAGAACCCCGCAGGGCCTTGCCGTAGAACCCCGACAGGCGATCAAAGGTCAGCGCCATGACGTGATTCAGGCCGGTCTTGCCGGTGTCCTTGCGGATCAGGCGGGCACACATCACCGGCGACAGGGTCAGGGCCACGATGCTGGAAAAGGCCACCGCCGCCGCCATGGCCAGGGCGAACTCGGTGAACAGGCGTCCGATATTGCCTTCCAGAAAGGCCAGGGGCACGAACACGGAGATGAGCACCAAGGTGGTGGCCACCACCGCAAAGCCCACCTGCCGCGCCCCCCGGTAGGCTGCCAACTGGGGCGGTTCCCCGGCCTCGATGCGGCGGTGAATATTCTCCAGCACCACGATGGCATCGTCCACCACCAGGCCGATGGCCAGCACCAGCGCCAGCAGGGTGAGCAGATTGACGGAAAAGCCCAGGGCATAGAGGGCAATGAAGGCGGCCGTGAGGGAGACGGGTACCGTCACCGCCGGCACCAGCATGGCCCGCATGCTGCCCAGGAACAGATAGATCACCAGGATCACCACCATCATGGCGATGAACAAGGTGGTGAATACCTCCTTGATGGCGCCGTCGATGAACACCGAGGTGTCATAGCTCATGGCGATGCGGGTGCCCTCGGGCAGGGTGGGGTTGATGAGGTCCACCTCCGCCCGCACCGCCTGGGACACCGCCAGGGTGTTGGCGGTGGATTGCTGGATGATCCCCAGGCCCACCATGTCCTCGCCGTTGCCGCGTAGTTCGGTGCGGTCGTTTTCCGGCCCCACGGCCACCCGGGCCACCTCCCCCAGGCGCACCAGATGGCCGTCGTCGCCGCGCCGGATCACCAGACGGGCAAAGTCATCGGCGCTCTGATAGCCTCGGGCCAGGCGCACATTGAATTCACGCTCAACCGACTCCACCCGTCCGGCGGGGAGTTCCACGTTCTCCCGGCGCAGGGCCGACTCCACGTCATCCACGGTCAGCGCCCGGGCGGCCAGGGCCTCCCGGTCCAGCCAGATGCGCATGGCATAGCGCTTGGCGCCGCCGATCCGGATCAGGGCCACCCCGTCCACGGTGGACAGGCGGTCCACCAGATACCGCTCGGCATAGTCGGTGAGCTGCAGGCCGTCCATGTGCTCGCTGGCCAGGTTGAGCCACATGATGGGGTCGGCATTGGTATCCGCCTTGAACACCTGGGGCGGGTCCGCCTCGTCCGGCAGCTGCCGCAATACCCGGGCCACCGCCTCGCGCACGTCGTTGGCGGCGGCGTCGATGTCCCGGTTGATCTGGAATTCGATGGTGAGGCGGGACTGGCCGTCGATGCTCTCCGAGGAAATCCACTTGATCCCCTCGATACCGCTGACCCGGTCCTCGATAAGCTGGGTGATCTTGGTCTCGACGATGGCGGCGTTGGCGCCCCGATAATCGGTCTGCACCGTCACCACCGGCGGGTTGATGTCCGGGTATTCCCGCAGCGGCAGACGATCAAAGGACAGCACCCCGAAGGTGACCAACAGCAGGCTGATCACCACGGCCAGGACCGGCCGGCGATTGGCAACGTCGGAAAGGATCATGAGCGTTCACCGTCGGGTTGGTATTCCCGCACCACTTCCACGGCGCTGCCGGGACGGATGCGGACCGTGCCTTCCTGGACCACCCGGGTGCCCGCTTCCAGACCTGACAGGATTTCCACGTAGCCGGGGACCCGGCGACCGGCCTGCACGTCCTGTCGACGCACCTGGTTCTCGTCGGTGACCACGAAGACATAGTGCTGATCCCGCACCTGCATGAGGGCCGATTCGGGCACGGACAGGGACTCGGTTTCATCCTTGACCAGGGTGAGCGTCATCAGCATGCCGGGGCGCAAGGCGCCCTCGGGATTGGGGATAGCGGCCCGCACCATGGCGGCGCGGGTGCCGGGATCGACACGGGTATCCACGCTGGTGACCTCGCCCTGGAAGGTGCGATCCCGGTAGGCGGCGCTGCGGGCCTCGATGCGCTGACCCGCGGCGACACCGGGGAGAAAGGTTTCCGGCACGCTGAAATCCAGCTTGATGATGCTGATGTCGTCCAGGGTGGTGATGACAGTACCCGGCGTGACCAGGGCGCCGAGGCTGACGCGACGAAAACCCACGACGCCATCAAAGGGGGCACGGATCACCCGATCGGCCACCCGCACCTGGGCCGCTTCCAGCCGGGCCTGGGCCTCGCTCAGGCGGGACTGCTGCTCATCCAGGCGCTGCCGGGGCAGGTTGCGGTCGGCCACCAGGCCGCGGATGCGCTCCAGCTCCCGACGCTGTTCCTCCACGCCGACCTGCCGCTCGCGGGCCTCGGCCATCTCCTCGGCGGCCGCCAGGCGCACCAGCACCTGGCCCCGGGTCACCTGCTGGCCATCGCGGAACTCGATGCTCTCCACCGGCGAGGTGATGCGGGCGGTGATTTCCACCGATTCGTTGGCGCCGGCGGTGCCGAGGGATTCCAGGCTGGTCTCGAAATAACGCTGGGCAACGGGGGCCACCACCACCGGGACCGGCCCCTGGGCCCCCCGGGCGGACGGTGGCGGCGCAGAGTGATCCGCCAGCATCACATAGGCCGCCCCCGCGAGGATGGCCAGGGTCAGGATGCCCGGGGCGATCAGTTTCTTTCCAGTCACGTTCAGTCCTCGGCAAAATCGAATCCTTCCGCCAAGGGCGGAAGGGGGCAATCAATACCCCTATCCCTTGGGGAGAGGGGTTGGGGTGAGGGGGTCAACACGGTCACGGTCGTGGGGCGCCATGAAATCCAGCACCGGGCCGCGGGGAATGATACCACCGGGATTCAGATGCTCATGACTGCCGTAGTAATGGGTCTTGATGTGATCCATGTTCACGGTTGCCGCCACCCCCTGCACCTGATACAGCTCCCGGGTGTACGCCCACAGGTTCGGGTAGTCCACCAGGCGCTGCCGATTGCACTTGAAATGGCTGTAGTACACGGCATCAAAGCGTACCAGGGTGGTGAACAGGCGCCAGTCCGCCTCGGTGATCCGGTCACCCACCAGGTACCGTTGCCGGGACAGTCGCTCCTCCAGCCAGTCGAGGGTCTCGAACAGGCGGTCGAAGGCCCGTTCATAGGCGGCCTGTTCGGTGGCGAACCCGGCCCGGTACACGCCATTGTTCAACGTGTCATAGATCCTTTGGTTGACGGCATCGACCTGCCCCCGCAGGGCCTCGGGATAGAAATCTGCGTGCTGATCGGTGTACGCCTCGAAGGCGCTGTTGAACATGCGGATGATCTCGGAGGACTCGTTGTTGACGATGGTCCGGCGATGTCGGTCCCAGAGGGTGGGCACGGTGACGATGCCGGTGTACTCCGGGTCCGCCAGGGTGTAGGCCTGATGCAGGTATTCAAAGCCGTTGACGTGATCCTCCGTCGCACCCGGCCAGGGATGAAAGCTCCAGCCCTGTTCCAGCATGAACGGGTTCACCACCGAGACGCCGATAACCTCTTCCAACCCCTTCAGGGCGCGGAAGATCAGGGTGCGGTGGGCCCAGGGACAGGCCAGGCAGACGTAGAGGTGATAACGGCCGGGCTCCGCGGGGAAGCCGCCCTCACCGGTGGGTCCGGGTGCGCCGTCCGGGGTGATCCAGTGACGAAACAAGGAATCCTTGCGAATGAATTCACCGTCCTCGGTTTCCTCGGCCAGCCAGTCGCTGCGCAGCTGGCCCTTGATCAGCAGGCTCATGATGTCTCCTGTAAATGGGGGTGGTACGGATTGAGGATTGGATGCTCTCAGGTCTGACCCGGGTCGACCGGGTTCGTTCAGGCACCGCCGGACCCGCTGCCGGCACAGGATGACTTGCCGGCCTCGGCAGTCTATAACTGACGGGGAACCCCTGCGCGGAGTCCGCGGCCTCTTGTCCCACTCACCGGCACGCCCCGATAAATGGGCGCTGATACTGACCGTCGCCCTGCTGCTGATCTTGCTGCTGGGCAGTTATACCGTGCCCCTGCGCTCCCTGGAACAGACCGCCTATCAGACGGCCACCCAGTTGCTGCCCCGCCCGGACCGGCTCCCACGCATGGTCCTGATCGAGATCCGAGACGAGGATATCCGCCGACACGTCCCCTTCTCCCGGGCCACGCTGGCCCAGGCCGTGGACAGGCTCCATGCCATGGGGGCGGCCGGCATCGGCCTGCATCTGGATCTGGACTATCCTGAAACGCCCATCCTTGCGCCCCGCCCTGATCAGGATACCGACAGGATGCTGGCCCGGGCTCTAGCCGGGCATGGCAATGCCCTTGTGGCCGCCCCCCTGCATCGGGGCAGCGGTCCGGCCTCTCTGCCGGAAGGACGGCTGGACAGCACCTCCCCGGCCTGGCCGCAATGGCCGGTCCTGCGCCTGCTGGCGCGCCCGGCCGTCCTGCCCGGGACGGACAGTCACCTGCGGGTGCCGGTCCCGCACCTGTTCGAGGCCGCCACCGTGGCCGTGACACCCTCCGCGGATCGTCCGCAACCACCGGACCCGGCTCTGCTGCCGGTGCGCGGCGGTCACCTGCCGGGCATGGCCCTGGGGCTGGCGGCCGTCCTGGCGGGACATGCGCCCGGTGACCTGGTGGTGACGCCCGGCCGGGGTGTTCGAATGGGCAATGATTTTCTGAGCCTTGGCCCGGATCTGTCGCTTCATACCTTCCCGCCGCGACAAGACCCCCGGGGACGGGCGCTGGACACCTGGACACTGGACGACCTGTTGATGGAACGGATACCGGCGAGTGCGATCCAGGACCGGGCCGTGGTCATCGGCCTGAATCAACCGCATCAGACCCCCTTCATCACCCATGGGGGCCTGAGCCTGCCCCCCGCCGTATGGACCGCCTGGGCCGCGGGGGCCGTCCATGAAGGTCACCGTGTTCGTGTCGGCAGCGGATTTCACGCCCTGGAGCGATGGCTGCTGGTGGCGGCGGCCCTCTACCTGCTCTGGCCGGCAAGCCGCGGGCCGGACTCGCGTCGCACCGTCCTCGGCAGCGGCGCCCTGGTCCTTGGCCTGCTGCTGTTGACGCTGACCGCGCTGCCGGCAACGGGCTGGTGGCTGCCGCTCGTCCTCCCTGCCCTGCTCATCGGCCTGGGGCACGGGCTACTGGTGATCCAGGCCCGACTCACGCGACGCCTGGCGCGGGACCGGCTTGATGCCGCCGAGGCCCGACTGCAACTGGGGACACAGTTACGGGAACAGGGACACCTGGAGCCGTCGTTTGCGGCCCTGCAACGCTGTCATCCCCCCCTGGAGCCGCTGTTCGGCGAACTGTACCGACTGGGCCGCGACTTTGAACGCAGACGTCAGTACGGCCGTGCGGTGGAGGTCTTTCAGTATCTGCAGGATCGGAATCCCGCATTCCAGGATACCGAGCAACGACTGGCCCGTCTCAAGCCCTTCGCCGGCTCCAGACAGCCCCGTCTGGGGGACATGAAACACCTCGGCGGCGGCAAGGAGCTGCTGCTGTCCGATGACGGCACCGACCAGCCCATGATCGGCCGTTACCGGGTGGAAAGACAGCTGGGCAAAGGCGCCATGGGTATCGTCTACCTGGGGGTGGATCCCCATATCAATCGCCGGGTGGCGATCAAGACCCTGGCCCTGGACCGGACCTTCGAACCGGAGGTCCGGGAGGAGGCAAAACAGCGATTCTTCCGCGAGGCAGAGGCCTCCGGGCGTCTTGACCACCGTCATATCGTGACGGTCTACGATGTGGGCGAGGAGCACGACCTGGCCTTCATCGCCATGGATTACCTGGAAGGCGAGCCGCTGGAGGTCTTTACCCGTCCGGACACCCTGCTGCCCATCCCCGAGGTACTGGAGGCGTGCGCCCAGGTGGCCGAGGGACTGGCCTATGCCCATGAACAGGGCGTCCTGCACCGGGATGTCAAGCCGGCCAACATCATCTACGACCGGGAGCGGCGGACGGTGAAGATCACCGACTTCGGCATCGCCGGCATCATCGGGCACGAGCGTACCGACAGCGGCCCGCGCCAGGGCACCCCCGCCTTCATGTCGCCGGAGCTGGTCACGGGCCAGACGGTGGACGCCCGCGCCGACCTGTTTTCCCTGGGGGTCTGCCTGTACCAGCTACTGACGGGAGAACTGCCCTTCAAGGCCGACACTCTGACCGAGCTGGTATCCCGGATCGCCCAGTCACCGCCCCGCGACATCCTCTCATTGCGTCCGGAACTGGGGCCGGTGATCCAGGTGATGGTGAAAAAAGCACTGCAGAAAAATCCCGACCTGCGTTACCAGAACGGTGCCCAGATGGCCAAGGCCCTGCGAGACTGCAGTGACAGCATCAGGAGAATCCCCCGCCAGGGACAGTACAGCCTGCATGGGAACGGGGACGATCATCTGAACGGGTTCTGATGGAATTCGGCCCGGACACGACTGTTTTCCTGCACCCGGTCTCCCGGGTGGGTGATGATGGGCTCCCCGGGATTCAGACCCTCCAGGAGTTGGGTCCACAATCCACTGCGACGGCCGATCTCCACCCGCTGCAGGCGGGCACGCCCGTCCCGGATCATGAACACGGCCCAGGCATCGTCGTGCCGGAACAGGGCGCTGGTGGGAATCTGGAGCACATCCTCCCCTTCCCAGAGCACGAAACGGGCTTCCACCCGGTAGCCGTCCCCCAGGTGGCGCCACTGTTCCCGCGGTGACGCCAGGGTGGACCAGACGTACACCCGCTGCTCCTCCACCCCCAGAGCGGACACCTTTTCAAACCCCGCCGGCTCCACCCGCCGCACCCTGCCTTCCAAAGCGTCGCCGCCACCCCAGCGTTCCAGGATGACCCGCATGCCGGGACGCAGGCGCACCGCCTCCATGGACAGCAGGTCCACCTTGACCTCCAGGTCATCCAGGTTGCCCAGCGCCAACACCGCCTCCCCGGCCTGAATCGGGCCTTCGTCGTACCGGTGCCGCTGGGTCACCAGCCCCGCGACCGGGGCGCGGACGGCCACGGCCGGGATCTCCTCCCCGGTGCGGCGACCATCGGCCACATCCAGCACCAGGCGAGCGGCGGCCAGATCGAATCCCGCCACATCCACCCCGTGCCTGGCCGCCCGCTCCGCCGCCTGGGCCGCATCCCGCACGGCCAGGCGACGATCCCGTTCCTCGGCGGCGATCTGGGATTGCCGGAACAAGCGTTCGCTGCGTTCATGCTCCTGTCGCGCCAGACGGCTTTCAGCCTGGCGGACCTCCAACTCGGCCCGAGCGGCCTCCTGCCGGGCAGCCGCGGCTCGGACGGCCTCCCGAGCCTGTTCCCGGCTGCGCAGGTCCAGTCCCGGGGCCGGGGCCGGCTCCAGCAGGAACAGGACATCGTCGATGTCCACCGAGTCCCCCGGCTCCAGGGTCACCCGGCGCAGGTAGCCGTCGATGGGGGCGGTGACGGTGTAGGCATGACGCAGGCGGGTACGGCCCTCGTCCTCCACATATTCCGCGAAGGGTCCCCGGATCACCTCGGTGGCACTGACCGGGATGGGCGCGGGCCGCAGGGCCAGCCCCAGCAGCACCAGGATGGCCAGACCCATGAGGGCGATCAGGATCTTCTTGAACAGCGGCATGGTTCGGACCGGGTTGTCGGTTGTCGGGTCGACGGCATCATTCGTTGCTCTTGAGCGCAGTCACCATATCCAGCCGCGCCAGCCGGCGTGCGATCAACAGCACCGACAGCGCCGCCGCCAGCAGCACCCCGGCAGCGGAAAAGGCGTAGGTGGCCGGGGTGATGACAAACGGTATGCGGAACAGGTCCATGCTCAGGGCCTGGTTCAGCAGCCAGGCAAAGACCGTCCCCACGACCCATCCCAGGGGGATGGCCAGCAGGGTCAGCAGGGCCATCTCGCCGATCAGGACCCAGTTGACCTCGCCGCGACTCAGCCCCAGCACCCGCAGGGTGGCCAGTTCCCGCTCCCGCTCGGCAAAGGCAATGCGGGCATTGTTGTAGACCACGGCAAAGGTGATGGAACCGGCCATCAGCAACAGGATACCCATCATGATCAGCACCGTGTCCTCGATATAGTCCCGGAACTGACGTTCCGCATCATCGATCATGCCGATCCCTGCCACCCGGGGCATCTCCCACAGGCGCTCAAACAGCCGGGCCTGCTCATGGTCCGCCACCATGAGCCAGGCCCCGGAAAGGGCCGGACCCTCCCTCATCAAGCGGTTCAGGACCCGCCGCTCCATGTAGGCACTGACGCCGATGGGCTCGTCCACGATACCGGCCAAGGGCACCTGGAGGGTGCGGCGATGCCCCTCCAGCACTTCCACCGTGACATGTTCACCGGGTCGCACCCCCAGATATGCCGCCAGATAGCCGGTGAGCAACAGGCCCTCCGGCGGCAGGGAGATGGGCCGGTGATCGGCATCCAGCAACCCACGCAACCGGGGCTGTGCCTCCATGCCCTGGATGGCGGTTCGATAGTCCCGACGCCCGTGGACCAGGCGCACCGGGACGGTGCGATAGCCTTCCGCGTACTGCACCCCCGGCAGGGTTCGCAGTTCGGCCAGAGCCCGCTCCGGGGCGGGATCGGTGAAGCTCAGGTGCAGATCCATCTTCATCACCAGCCGGTACTGGATGTCCAGCAGATGGTCCACCGCATTGAACTGGTAGCTGCCCAGCAGCAGCAACCCGCCGGACAGTCCGATCCCCAGCATGGACATGAAGGCCTTGAAACGGTGGCGGGATAGGTTGCGCACGATGATGCGGCTGGGCTGGGACAACCGGCGCCCCAGGGCCGACCGCTCCAGCCGGGAGGGCCGGAACCGTTCCGGGGCCGGCGGCCGCATGGCCTGGGCGGGGGGCAAAGTGACGGCCTGCCTCACCGCCCGCCAGGTCCCCAACAGGGCCGCCCCGGCGGCCACCGCCAGGGCCAGCAGGATGATCCGTGGCTGCAACCGGAAACTCATCTCCGGAAACCGGTAATACTCGGCATAGACCCCGGCCATGGCCTGTGCCGACCAGGCCCCCAGCAGGATGCCCGACATGGCGCCCACCAGCACGATCAGCCCGGTGAGCAGACCGAAATGCAGAGCAATGTCCCCGTCGTGATAGCCGAAGGCCTTGAGGATGGCCACCTGCTGACGCTGGGTGCGGATGATGCGCCCCATGAGTATGTTGAGCAGAAAGGCGGCCACCCCCAGGAAGATGGTGGGCAGGATCACCGCCATCACCCGCAACTGATCCAGCTCATCGGACAGGAAGCGGTGGGAGACCTGATCTTCCCGCCCCACCGCGCCGATGCCCCCATAGGCCGCCAGCCGCAAGTCCAGGGCCTCGATCACCGCTGCCTCGACCGCACCGGCCTGGAGGGAGATCAGCACACTGTTGAAGGCGCCGTCCAGATCCATGGCCTGGGCCAGCCCCCGGCGGTTCATCCACAGGACCCCGTAGCGCTGGTAGTCAGGCAACAGATCCGTCGGTCCCACCTGATAGATGAACTCCGGCGACAGGACCACCCCGCTGATGGTGAGCCGTTCCAGGCGGCCGTTGATGATGGCGGTGAGTCGGTCGCCGGGATGCAGGTCATGGGCTTGGGCAAAGGGCTCGCTGATGACCACCTGATCCGCCCGACCGGCCTCAGGCAGGCCGCCCCGACGCAGATAAAGCCGGTTGAGCTCGGGCTGACGGCCGTCGGGCACCGACAGGATCATGCCCCGCACCGGTTCATGGAACCCCGGCACCTCCAGCCGCACCGGCGCCTTGATCCGGGTCTGCACCCGGTTGACGCCGGGGATGGCCTCCAGGCGCGGTGCCAACCCTTCCGGCCCCCGCTTGAGATCGGCAAAGATATCGGCAAAGTGATGGTTGTCGTAGAAACGATCCTTGGAGAGGGTGAGGGCATCCAGGGTGGTGACCGAAAGGATCAGCACCATGACGCCGGCGGCGATCACCACGGCAATGGCGGCCACCTGCCCCTTGAGCCGGGCCAGATCACGCAGCAGCTTGCGGTGGAGGGCCTTCATCACCACACCAGCTGATCGGGGGATTTGCGCGAGGCATTCTCTTCGACGGACTGCACACGGCCATCCGCCAGCCGGACCACCCGGTCCGCCATCTCCCCGATCACCGCATTATGGGTGATCACCGCCGTGGTGGTGCCCAGTTCCTGGTTGATGTCCTGTATCACCTGCAGGACCCGGGTGCCGGTACGGGAATCCAGCGCCCCGGTGGGCTCGTCGCAGAGCAGCACGTCCGGGCGCTTGGCCACGGCGCGGGCAATCGCCACCCGCTGCTGTTCACCGCCGGAGAGCTGGGCGGGGAAGTGGTCCATGCGGTCCTCCAACCCGACCAGTGCCAGGGCCTCTTCGGGGGACATGGGATCGTGGGCGATCTCGGTGACGATGGCCACGTTTTCCCGCGCGGTGAGGCTGGAGATGAGGTTGTAGAACTGGAACACGAACCCCACATGATGCCGACGGTAGGCGGTCAGTGCCCGGTCACCGGCATGGACCAGGTCCTGATCCCGGTAGCGCACCTCACCGCCGTCGGCATGATCCAGGCCGCCCAGGATGTTGAGCAGGGTGGACTTGCCCGAACCGGAAGCCCCCAGCATCACCACCAGCTCGCCGGCATGAAGTTCCAGGTCCACGCCCCGCAGGGCGTGGATACGGACCTCGCCCATCAGGTAGGTCTTGGTGACACCTCGGGCCTGGAAGACCACTTCGCGCTTTTCGCTCATGCATTTGAGGATAGCGGCTCTTGAATCATGAAGCCCATGGGGTCAGTATCCCAGGCTATAAAGACCCTACTCAAGTGATGTTTCTGAGTAAGTCATTCCCGCGAGAGCGGGGATCCGGTCGCAGGCCGAAAACCCTGGACTCCCACCTACGCGGGAGTGACGGTGCCGGACGGGTCATTCCCGCGCAGGCAGGAATCCAGTCAAGCGACGGCGAGAAACTTTTTCTGAAACTCAAGCTCCGGAGATCCTCACCCGTGACCACGCCACCACCCGATACCGCCGCTACCGGCATTCAGGGACTGGACTTCCTTCTGCAGGGCGGTCTGCCAAGGGACCGTCCTTCCCTGCTTCGTGGCGGACCGGGGACGGGCAAGACCGTTATTTCCCTTACGTTTCTTTGCCACGGCATCCAGCAGGGGGAAAACGGCGTGCTGGTCACCTTCGACGAGTCCCCCGAGGCCCTGATCCGCCACGCAGCCGGCTTCGGCTTTGCCGCCGACCGTTTCATTGAGGAAGGGCGCTTGCGGATTCTGGACATGCGCCCCGATCGCAGTGAAGTTGCCGGAGAGTACGTGGAACTCACCGCCATCATGGCGCGCATGGATCACGCCCTGCAAAAGACCGGGGCTCGGCGCCTGGTGGTGGATGCCCTGGATGTGCTGGAAGGCGCATTTTCCACCGAGATCTCCCTGCGCAGCGAGCTGGCCCGGGTGTTCGACTGGCTCCGGGAACGCCGGACCACGACTCTGATCACCATCGGCGAACAGGAAGAGTTCAGCACGCGTTATGGCCTGGAGGACTACGTGGCGGACTGCGTGATCGCCCTCAAGCAGGATCTGGATCACCGGGTCATGACCCGGCTGCTGCGCGTCGTCAAGCGCCGCGGCGGCGCCCACGGCACCAGTGAGACGCCGTTCCTGCTGGACAGCGACGGCATATTCATGATCCCGGTCACCGGCTCCGTACTCTCCGCCAAGGTCTCCAATGAACGCATCTCCACCGGCATCCCGGGTCTGGACGCCATGCTGGGCGGCCAGGGCCCCTACCGAGGTTCCACCCTGCTGTTCTCGGGGCAGGCCGGCACCGGCAAGACCAGCATGGCCACAGCCATGACCCATAGCGCCTGCGAGCGGGGCGAGAAGGTGCTCTATATCAGCTTCGAAGAAAGCGTGGATGAGCTGGTACGCAACCAGCAGAGCATCGGCGCCGATCTGCGCCGACACACCGAAGGTCATGAGGCCGACCGGCGCCTGATCCTGCAACCGATCCGCGCCGTGGAGATGGGCCTGGAAGAACACCTGATGCGCATCATGCGTTCCATCCGTCGGCACCAGCCCGCCCTGGTGGTGCTGGACCCCATCAGCAGTCTGGCCAACCGGCGCACCGGGGACAGCACCAAGGACATGCTGCTGCGCCTGATCCACCTCATCAAAGAGGCGGGCATCACCGCCGTGGCGACGGAGTTACTCGCCGATGACAGCCTGGGCGTGAGTCATCTGGATGTGTCATCCATGATCGACGTCTGGATCAAGCTGCGCCGCCACGAAAGCAACGGCGAGATGAACCGTCTGGTCACCGCGGTCAAGGCCCGGGGTCTGCCCATCTCCAGCCAGGTGAAGGAATTCCGTTTCAGCGACAAGGGATTAGTGATTGAAGACCCTTACGTTGGTGAAAGCGGCATTGCCTACGGCACGGTCCGCGAGGCACGCCAGTCCGAGGATGAACAGGCCGTCGAGCAGTTGCATGCGGAATTGTCCCGGGCCAGGCAAAGGCGCCGGGAGCTGGATGAGATCAATGCCGCCTCGGAGCGGCTGGCGCAGGCGGAGCGGGATGCCCGGGCGGTGAACATCGAACGGGAGATTACCGAGATCGAGCGTCGCCTGGCCAACATCCAGCGGGCACGCTCCGCCATCACCAGGAGCCGCCGATGACCACCGGCCATTACCAGCTCAGGCTCTACATCGCCGGCATGACCCCGGCGGCGAAACGCGCCATCGAGAACCTGGAAGCCCTGGCCCTGGAACTGGGGCAACAGGGTGAACGGGTGGAGATCCAGGTGGTGGACATCATGGAACGCCCGCAACTGGCGGAGGACGAGCGCATCCTTGCCACCCCGGTGGTGATCCGCAAACTGCCGCCCCCCATCCGCCGGGTGGTGGGGGACCTGTCGGAACGGCAACGGGTGCTGGTGGGCCTGGACATCAGGGAATATGGCTCAAAGGATCCTTAGGGTATTCCGAACCG
>NZ_JAJNQM010000079.1:0-15085 GCF_022227785.1 Ectothiorhodospira lacustris
GCAAGGCCGGGGCCTTGCAGCAGGGCAAGTCCCGGGGCCGCCCCATCGGCACCCGCCGGGGCGAGATCCGTGCCGGTGCCCGACTCAACGTCATCGAAACCCTGCGGGCCGCGGCCCCCTGGCAGCCTTTGAGGCGTGCCCAGGCCCTGGCCGGCGGCACCGTCAAGGGGCCGCGGGTGCATGTGCGACGGGATGATTTTCGCATCACCCGCTTCAAGCAGCGCACCGAGACCACCACCATCTTTGCGGTGGATGCCTCCGGTTCCGCCGCCCTGCATCGGCTGGCTGAGGCCAAGGGGGCGGTGGAGCTGTTGCTGGCGGACTGCTACGTGCGTCGTGACCGGGTCGGCCTGATCGCGTTTCGGGGGCAGGGGGCCGAGTTGTTGCTGCCGCCCACCCGCTCCCTGGTGCGGGCCAAGCGCAGTCTGGCCGGGCTGCCGGGCGGCGGTGGTACGCCTCTGGCCGCAGCCATCGATGCCGTGCGTGAACTGGCCGAGGCGGTGAAACGCCGGGGCGAGACCCCGGTGGCGGTGTTCCTGACCGATGGTCGGGCCAACATCGACCGCGAAGGCAAGCCCGGTCGGCCCAAGGCCATGGAGGACGCCGTGGCCGCGGCGCGGGTGCTGGCGCAGGAGAACTTCACCACCATCCTGGTGGATACTTCTCCCCGACCCCAGCGTTCCGCCCAGGAACTGTCCCAGGCCATGAACGCCCGCTATCTGCCCTTGCCCTACGCCGATGCGGCCACGCTGTCCTCGGCGGTGCAGGCGGCCAGCAGTTAAGGGGTCGTCATGACAGGCCGGCTGGACTGGACGCGGGATGGTCATGATTGGCCGCACCGTGACGCCAGCCGGTTTGTCGAGGCCGGTGGTCTGCGCTGGCATGTGCAGTGTCTGGGGGAGGGGCCGCCGATCCTGCTGGTTCACGGCACCGGTGCCGCCTCCCATAGTTGGCGTGACCTCATGCCCCTGCTGGCCCATCACTTCACGGTGATCGCGCCGGATCTGCCGGGGCATGGGTTCTCCTCTCCACCGGCGCGCTTTGCCGGGTTTGCCCTGCCGGGCATGGCGGCGTCCCTGGCGGCACTGCTCAAGCAGATGCATCTGTCTCCGGTCCTGGTGGCCGGGCATTCCGCCGGGGCCGCGGTGCTGGCCCGGATGTGTCTTGACGGACACATCGCGCCCCGGACCCTGGTGAGCATCAACGGGGTCATGCTCCCCTTGCCGGGCACGGTGAGCCTGTTCTTCAGCGCCTCGGCGCGTGTCCTCTCCATGATTCCCTTCATTCCCCATTACGTGGCCTGGCGGGCCACGGATCGCCGCGCCCTGGAGGGCTTGTTGCGGGGGACCGGTTCGCGGTTGGATGCCCGGGGCCTGGAGTTGTACGGGCGTCTGGTGCGCAGTCCCGGGCATGTGGGCGGGGCCCTCAACATGATGGTGAACTGGGACCTGCATCCCCTGGCCCGGGATCTGGCCCGCCTGCCGGTGCCGTTGGTTCAGGTGGTCGGCGGCAATGACCGTACCGTGCCGCCCTCGGAGTCGCGACGGGTGCAGGCGCTGCTGCCTCAGTCACGCCTGGTGACGTTGCCCGGCCTGGGGCATCTGGCCCATGAGGAGCGCCCCGACCTGGTGGAGGCCCTGTTGCTGGAACACTTTCCGCCATGTTCATGAATGAACATTGGACAAGTCCTCTGCCGTCACTTCTACGTCCACCGTCATTCCCGCCTACGCGGGAATGACTTTTTCAGGGCATCCTGAAGGGAATGACGTGCCTCATGTAATGTGCATTTACCGCCCTCCAAGGTTCGATTTCCATATGGTGTGCCCCGTATCCCCCTGCTAGACTGTCAAGCAATACTTACAGTTGATAGGGTTGCTCTGTGTCCACGGTGGTAGAACCTCATTCCGCAACAGCCTCCTCTCACGCCAACCCGGATGCCCCTCATGCCGTGGTCATCGGCAGCGGTTTCGGCGGCCTGGCCGCCGCCATCCGCCTGGGCGCCCGGGGATACCGGGTGACCGTACTGGAAAAGCTGGATGCACCCGGCGGTCGCGCCTATGTCTTCCGCAAGGACGGCTTCACCTTCGACGCCGGTCCCACCATCGTGACGGCCCCCTTCGTGCTTGAAGAGCTTTGGCAGCTGTGCGGGCGGCGCATGGAAGACGACGTGGACCTGCGCCCCATGGACCCCTTTTATCAGATCCGTTTCCATGACGGCGAGGTCTTCAACTACTGGGCCGACGTAGAGGCCGTGCGCGCGGAAGTGGCGCGTTTCTCCCCCGACGACCTGAACGGTTACGATGCCTACATGCGCGACAGTGAGGCCAACTACCGGGTCGGCTTCGAGAAACTGGCCCATATGCCCTTCAATTCCTGGACCGACATGGCCAAGGTGGTGCCGGAACTGCTGAAGTTGCGGGCTGATCGCAGTGTCTGCGGGCTGGTGGCCAAGCACATCAAGAACCCCCGTCTGCAGCAGGTACTGAGCTTCCATCCCCTGCTGGTGGGCGGCAATCCCTTCAGGACCACCTCGGCCTATTCCCTGATCTCCTATCTGGAGCGACGTTTCGGTGTTCACTCCGCCATGGGCGGAACCGGGCATATCGTCAAGGGTCTGGTCGGTCTGATCGAAGGGCAGGGCAATGTGGTGCTTTGCAATCAGGAGGTGCGGCAGATCCTGGTGGAGCATGGCCGCGCCACCGGTGTGCAACTGGCCTCCGGTGAGACTATCGCCGCCGATGTGGTGGTCTCCAATGCCGATTCGGCGTCCACTTACCGCTATCTGGTACCGGAAACCGCCCGTCGTAAGTGGACCAACCGGCGGGTCGAGCGTTCACGTTATTCAATGAGTCTCATGGTCTGGTATTTCGGTACCAAGAAGCGCTATGAGGATGTCCCTCACCACTCCATCATTCTGGGGCCCCGCTACCGGGAGCTGCTGGATGACATCTTCGATCGCAAGGTACTGGCGGAAGATTTCAGCCTCTATCTGCATCGTCCCACCAAGACGGATCCTTCCCTGGCCCCGGAGGGTTGCGACACCTTCTATGTGCTGTCGCCCGTCCCGCATATGGAAAGCGGGGTGGATTGGCAGCAGCAGGCCGAACCCTATCGTCGCAAGATTGAAAAATATCTCTCGGAACACGTGCTGCCGGATCTGGAAAACCAGGTGGTGGCCTCCCACATGATTACTCCGCCGTATTTCCAGAACACCCTCTCTTCCTTCAGGGGGGCAGCCTTCGGGCTGGAGCCGATCCTGACCCAGAGCGCCTGGTTCCGTCCTCACAATCAAAGCGAGGATGTGGATCGGCTGTATCTGGTGGGTGCCGGCACCCACCCCGGGGCCGGGATGCCGGGAGTCATTTCCTCGGCCAAGGTGCTGGATAGGGTGGTGCCGGATGCAGCGACTATCAAAGGTGCCTCATGATCAAGCTCAGATCCTCCGAAAAGCGCATGTCCCGGCGTGCCGCCGATGCGGCTGCCTGTCGGTCATTGCTGTGTGACGGCTCCCGGTCGTTCTATGCCGCTTCCATGTTCCTGCCCCAGCATATCCGACGGCCGGCAACCGCCATGTATGCCTTCTGCCGCCTGGCCGATGACGCCATCGACCTGGACGAGCGGGGGGATGGCCTGGAGCGCATGCAGGAGCGTCTGGATCGCATCTATGACGGCAATCCCCTGGATATTTCGGCAGATCGCGCCTTTGCCGAGGTGGTGCGGCGCTATTCCATTCCGAAGGCGCTGCCCCAAGCCCTGCTGGAAGGATTTGAATGGGATACCCAGGGGCATCGCTATCCTGATTTGGCATCGCTGGAGGCCTATGGCTCCCGGGTGGCCGGTACGGTCGGTGCCATGATGACCCTGGTGATGGGGGTGCGCTCGCCCGACGCCCTGGCCCGGGCCTGTGATCTGGGGGTGGCCATGCAGCTCACCAACATCGCCCGTGATGTGGGTGAGGATGCCCGCAATGGCCGTATCTACTTGCCGCTGAACTGGCTGCAGGAGAAGGGGATCGACCCGGAAGAATTTCTGGCCGATCCGCGTTTTACCCCGGAGATGGGGGAGATCGTGCAGCGCCTGCTCAAGGCGGCGGATGTACTCTATGAGCGGGGGGCCGTGGGGATTCATGCCCTGCCGCCGTCCTGCCGCAAAGGCATGCAGGCCGCCGCCGCCCTCTATTCCGAAATCGGTCGGGAAGTGGAGCGCAATGGGTGTGATTCCATCTCCCGGCGTGCGGTGACTTCTCCCGCCCGCAAGGTGCTGGCCCTGTACACCATGTCCCGACGCTGGGGCAGGGATGAGCTTCGAGTGATCAAGGAGATCCTTTCGGAGGACCCGCTGGAGGCCAATCGTTTCCTGGTGGATGCGGTGCGGGAGCAGGAAGTGCTCAAGCAGGAGATTCGTCCCCAGGGCGTCGGCATGGGGCGCGTGGAGGATCGCATCATGTGGCTGCACAACTTGTTTCAGCGGCTTGAGCAGCAGGAGCGCCGTTCACCACGGACTGCCCGCGCGCCCCGCTCCGGCAGGACGCCGGTAGCCGGTTGAGCGGCTTTGTCCCACTGAGCGTGAACGTCGGGCCGGGTCTTGTACCCGGCCCGAATCGTTTCAGCCCCTTGCCCGGCGAGGCATCCGGAACGGCAGCATGAGTTGCACCACGGCGGTCTCGAAGCGTTCCAGGGACAGGCTTTCATGGAATGCCAGCCCTGGTTCCCCTCCAATACGCGTGTCCAGCAGTGAGCGTACGTAGAAGGGGGTATCCGTCAGGGTCTGCCTGACGGCGGCGCGGCCATCGTCCGCACGGGTGGCCCGGTTGACCCGCCATCCCGAGATCGGGAGCCCCTGGCGTGGTGGTGGCTCGATATCCCGCACCCCGCCCCGAGGATCAAAGCGCAGAGTCAGCATGCGCTCCCGGTCGTCCCTTTGCGTGGCTTCGTAGAGCACCACGGTATCTCCGTTGGGCATGACGGCTCGTGACCAGTCCCAGTACCGAAAGCCCTGCTCCAGGGGTTCGGTCCCGATGTTGCTGTCCATGTAGCCGTGGCCCTGCCAGCGCAGCCCGGGTTGCTGCAAATCCACTTCCACTCGCGCACAGGGGGCGATGGGGCGCCACTGATGGCGTGCCTTTTGGTCCAGGGCATAGTGCCTGGTCGCCATGGCCTCGGGATGGAGCCGAATGGTGCCGCGAATGCGGCTGGGGAGCGGGGCGCTGACCTCGTTCAAGTGGACGGTCAGACCGTCCGGCCCCCATTCCAGGGCGCTGGGACCGATCACCAGATTGTCCTTGTCCCGTTGCAGATCGCCACGCCCGCGCTCGGTCATGGCCCAGCGCCGGGGTGTGTTGCCGTATAGGGCGACGTTGATCGACACGTGATGGCTGGGGTCTGCCGTGCCTCGCCGCCGGGCGAGGGCGTAATAGGGCGAAAAGACGCTGCCGACGAAGGCAATCAGGGTGATGCCGTGGCAGCCGTCATCACTCCATGCATCCAGGTACCACCACAGATAGCCACCCGGAGTCACCACTTCCGAGAAGTCAGGTCCTGTATCACGGTCCGTGCCGCCAGTCGCCCCGACAGCGTTGCCATGGGAACGCCCGCTCCCGGATGCACGCTGCCCCCCGCCAAGTACAGCCCCGGGACTTGGCTGCGACTCCCCGGCCGGTCGAACGACGCTCGCCATCCATGGCTCGCCCGGCCGTAGAGTGCGCCCCCCGTCGCCGGGAACAGGTGTTCGAAGTCCGTCGGTGTGGTGATCAGATGCGGCGATTCGTTCAGGTCGATCTTCAGACCACAGCGAGCCAGGAGCCTGAAGGTGCTCTCCTCGCATTGGGCAATCTCCGTGGGTTTGTAATGGTGTTGATCGCCGATTGGCGGGGCATTAACCAAGCAGAGTAACCGCTCCGCACCGGATTGTCCGTGACAATCATCATCCTGGCGATCCTGGGCGCAGATATAAACCGTGGGTTCCTTGGGTAGGCGGTGATGTTCGAAGATGTCCCGAAACTCCGCCTGATAATCACTGGAAAAAAAGACGTTGTGCCTGATCAGGGGGAAGCCCTGGGGGGCGGCCTTCAGGCTCCAGGTCAGGGCCGACAAGGACCGTTGTCCTGGTTCCGGTCCCTGCACGGCACCGGCCACCTCGATCCCCAGGCGCCCCCGGGACAGGGCACCGATGTCTCCGTTGAAGACGACCAGATCGGCATCCAGTGATTCGTTCTCGTCGAGGGTGACCCCACAGACGCGCCCGGCCCGAGCGTTGATGCGGCTGACCGGGGTGTTAAAGAGAAACTGCACACCCTGGGCGGCGGCCAGTTTGTAAAGTGCTTCAGGCAGGCGGGACATGCCGCCCTCCACGCTCCAGACTCCCTCCTGTTCCACGTGGGTGATGAGCATCAGGGTGGCGGGTGCCTGATAGGGAGAAGAGCCGCAATAGGTGGAATAACGACCGAACAACTGACGCAGTCGGGGGTTGTGAAAATGCCTGCCCAGGGCGTGCCAGAGGGTGTCATAGGGGGATATCCGGATCAGGTCGCCGATGCCCCTGAGGCCGGAGCGGCTTACCAGGCCGGCAGGGGTGGGGCGGGAATCGCGGATGAAGGTGTTTTCAAGGGTCCGGTAGGTTCGCCTGGCCCGCTGGCAGAACTCCTTGAACCGGCGCGCCTCGCCGGGGCCGGCGAATTCCCCGATGGCCGCAGCGGAACGCTCCGGGTCTGCAAACAGGTCCAGTCTCTCGTCCTCGCTCCAGGCGTGACGCGCCAGGATTTGAAGCGGTCTGAGGCAGAGATGATCGTCCAGACGAGTGCCTGCGGACTCAAATAGTTCATCGAATACCCAGCGCATGGTGAAGACGGTGGGACCCGAATCGATGGGGACGCCGTCCACCATGACTTCCCTGATCTTGCCCCCGGGGGTGGCGGCCTTCTCCAGGACGAGAACCTCTATGCCTTGTCGGTTTAGTTCCAGTGCTGCAGACAGTCCGGCGATACCGGCGCCGACGATGATTGCCTTGGGATTTTGCACCTGAATTGCTGCCTCCTGCAAAGGCCTTTGACTCGGCCGGGGGTTGTGTCTATGCTGAGCACCAAGCATAAGTGACAACCTAACCTTACACTACGGGGCGGAGGCAAACCATGGATGCCATGACGCGGATTGAGCAGGCTTTGAACCAGGCGCTGGCCCGTGGGGAGACCCCGGCCTGTCCGCCGCTGCTCGCTGAGGCGTTGAGGTATTCGGTCTTTCCCGGCGGTGCCCGGATCCGGCCCCAGCTGTGTGTTGCCGTGGCCCAGGCCTGCGGCGATGATGCGCCGGAGCTTGTCGATGCGGCGGCTGCTTCCATTGAACTCATGCATTGCGCCTCTCTGGTGCACGACGACCTGCCCTGTTTCGACAGTGCCGACATGCGTCGCGGCAAGCCCTCGGTCCACGCGGCCTACGGTGAGCGTCTGGCCGTGCTGGCGGGCGACGCGCTGATCATCATGGCCATGGAGGCGCTGGTGCATGGCGCTACCCGCAGGCCCGAGCGTCTGGCGCCATTGCTGCTGACCGTGGGACAGGGTGTCAGTGTGCCTTCCGGCATCATCCCCGGGCAGGCCTGGGAATGTGAACCGTCAGTGGATCTGGCCCAGTACCAGCGTGCCAAGACCGGTGCCCTGTTCGCCGCCGCCACCATGGCCGGGGCCGTAGCCGCAGGTCATGAGGCTGCTGGCTGGCGGGCGTTGGGCGAGAAGCTGGGTGAGGCCTTCCAGGTGGCGGACGATCTGCGCGATGTGGCGTCCAATCCGGAAGAGTTGGGCAAGCCGGTGGGTCAGGACGAGGCCCTGGGCCGTCCCAATGCCGTGGCGACCCATGGCATCAAGGGGGCCACCAAGTACCTCAAGCAGTTGCTTGATGAGGCCATGGCCTCCATCCCTTCCTGTCAGGGCGAGGCGGAACTGCGCGTGCTGCTGATGAAGAAGGCCGCCAAGTTCCTGCCCAAGGAACTGGCCCAGCAGGCGGCCTGATCCGATCATGGCGCACAGGCCAGGGAAGGTGAGGGCCTTTTCCCGGGGCCCTGTCTGGCGGGGTCATTTCCTGGCCCTGCGCAACCGTATCCTTTCCAGTCCCCGTTTCCAGCGCTGGGCTGCCGCATTCCCCCTGACCCGTCCCGTCGCTCATCATCGGGCCCGCCGGATGTTCGATATCGTGGCGGGCTTCGTCTATTCGCAGGTCCTGTACGCCTGTGTCCATCTGCGGATTATTGAGTTACTGCATGAGTCGGGGCCGTTGACCATCGAAGAGCTGGCCGCCCGGGTGGATCTGCCCGAGGAGTCCTGCCTGCTGCTGGCAAAGGCGGCGGCGTCATTAGAACTGATGGAGTACTACGGGCGAGGGCGCTGGGGGTTGGGGCGGCAGGGTGCGGCCATGATCGCCAATCCCGGGGTGGCTGCCATGGTCGAGCACCATGTCATGCTGTATGAAGATCTGCAGGACCCCGTGGCCCTGCTGCGGGCCGGCAAGAACGGGCAGACGCGGTTGGGCCGTTTCTGGGCCTATGCCGGACAGGAGCCGCCTGGTGGTCTGGATGGCGGGCGGGTTGACGAGTACACACGGCTGATGTCCGTCTCCCAGCAGCTGGTGGCCGAGGAGATTCTCGATGCCTTCACACCCAGGGGTTACACCCGGTTGATGGATCTTGGCGGCGGGAACGCCACCTTTCTCTCCGCGGTGGCCGGCAGGCTGCCGGATCTGGAGCTGGTGCTGTTCGACCTGCCGGCAGTGGCCGAGAAGGCCCGAACCCGTTTTGCCGAGCTGGGCCTGGCGCATCGGGCCACGGCCATCGGCGGCGATTTCTTTTCGGATCCGCTGCCCCGGGGGGCGGACCTGATATCCCTGGTGCGCGTGGTCCATGACCACAATGACAATCACATTCTCGGGCTCTTTCGCTCCATTCGGGAGGCATTGCCGGATCATGGCGCATTGCTGCTGGCCGAGCCCATGTCCGGCACCTCGGGGGCGGAACCCATGGGTGATGCCTATTTCGGCATGTATCTTTTTGCAATGGGGCGAGGACGTCCCAGAACCCCTTCAGAGCTGGAAGAAATGCTTTTTAAATCAGGGTTTACGCGTGTTCGCCTGATTCCCACCAGAACACCTTTATTGACACGTGTCATGTTGGCTCAACCCTGACCTGGGGTGAGTGTTAGTTTGGGTTGACAACATCCGGGGTCACGCTAGACTTACACGCATATCTTGTAGGGCCAAGTCCGGTCACAGGCCAATATCCTTATGAAAGCGACAGCCGTCGTCATCCAACAACCTGAATCCCTTGAAATCCGCGAACTGGAGCTGACCGCTCCCGGTGCGGCGGATGTGGTTGTGGCAATCGACTGGAGCGGGATCAGCACCGGCACCGAAAGGTTGCTCTGGACCGGCAAGATGCCCAGTTTCCCCGGTATGGGCTATCCCCTGGTTCCCGGTTACGAGTCCGTGGGCCGGATCACTCAGGCAGGCCCTGACTCCGGTCGTCAGGAAGGCGAATGGGTCTTTGTCCCCGGCGCTTCCTGCTACGGTGAGGTGAAGGGGCTGTTCGGCGGTGCTTCGTCCCGCGTGGTGGTGCCCGGCAGTAAGGTGGTGCCCATCCCTGACCGTCTCGGCGAGGAAGGCGTGCTGCTGGCGCTGGCTGCCACCGCCTACCATGCCATTTTTCAGGGTCAGCCCGCGGATGAGGCGGCGTCTTTCCGGTTGCCCGACCTCATCATCGGTCACGGCGTTCTGGGTCGTCTGCTGGCGCGCGTCGCCGTGGCGGCCGGTGCTTCCCCAGTGGTCTGGGAGCTGAACGAGTCCCGTGCCGCCGGTGCCGAAGGCTATGCCGTTATGCACCCGGATCAGGATGGGCGTCGCGACTATCACACCATCGTGGATGTGAGTGGTGATAGCGCGCTGCTGGATACCCTGATTGCCCGCCTGGCACCGGGGGGGGAGGTGGTCCTCGCCGGTTTTTATAGCCAGCCGCTTTCGTTTGCCTTCCCGCCCGCGTTTATGCGCGAAGCCCGGATCCGCTGTGCTGCCGAATGGCGCGCGCCCGATCTGGCGGCGGTGAAGGCGCTCATCGATTCCGGCCGACTGTCTCTGGGCGGCCTCATCACACACCGCCGTCCCGCAGCTCAGGCCGATGAGGCCTATCGGACGGCATTCGGTGATCCCGAATGCCTGAAAATGGTGCTGGACTGGAGAGCCAGCCAGTGAGTGGTGGCGGTCATACGACTTCCGTATCCGTTGATAGGCTCAGGGAACCGATGGGTTCCGGAGCGGCGGGGACGATCCTTTCTGAAGGGGATGAGCGCGTGCAAAGTAGTACAGCCAAAGAAACCCAGATCATCGCAATCTATGGCAAGGGTGGTATTGGCAAGAGTTTCACCCTGTCGAACCTGTCCTACATGATGGCCCAGCAGGGCAAGCGCGTCCTGCTCATCGGCTGTGATCCCAAGAGCGACACCACCTCTTTGCTGTTCGGCGGCAAGGCCTGTCCCACCATCATCGAGACCGCTGCCCGCAAGAAGCTGGCGGGTGAGGAAGTGGAGATCGGCGATGTCTGCTTCAAACGCGGCGGCGTGTTTGCCATGGAACTGGGTGGCCCTGAAGTGGGTCGTGGCTGCGGTGGTCGCGGCATCATCCATGGTTTCGAAATCCTGGAAAAGCTGGGTTTCCATGACTGGGGATTCGACTACGTGCTGCTGGACTTCCTGGGCGACGTGGTTTGCGGCGGTTTTGGTCTGCCCATCGCCCGCGACATGTGCCAGAAGGTCATCGTTGTGGGATCCAATGACCTGCAGTCCCTTTATGTGGTGAATAACGTCTGCTCCGCAGTGGAATATTTCCGTCGTCTGGGCGGTAATGTGGGTGTGGCGGGTATTGTCATCAACAAGGATGACGGCACCGGCGAGGCCCAGGCCTTCGCCCAGGCGGCCGGCATCCCCGTCCTGGCCTCCATCCCTGCCAACGAAGACATTCGCAGAAAGAGCGCCAATTACCAGATCGTCGCCCATCCGGACGGCGAGTGGGGGCCGCTGTTCGAGGCTTTGGCGGCCCAGGTGGCTGAAGCACCGCCGCAGCGGCCCAAGCCGCTGACCCAGGATGAATTGCTGGGGTTGTTCTCCAGTGATGCCGTGGGACGGGACGTGGTACTTGAACCGGCGACCTGGGAAGATGTCCATGGCCATGCCATGGTCAAGAAGCCCTCCCTTGAGGTGATCTATGACGATGTCTGATCGACATCGCCACCTTATGGAGGCCAGTGATCCCGATGTCGGCCGTGCCGGCGGTGGTGCTGCGTCTCCGGATCATCCGCAAGATACGAAGCCTTCCGTGAAGATCGACCAGATTCCAGTGACCATCGAGACGAAGGCTTCTGCAAAAGATTCCGGTTGCCATGGCGGCCAGGAAACCTTGCGTGCGGCTGCACGGGCCGCCGGTCAGAGCGAAACCCTGGACCAGTACGCCAGGGATTATCCGGCTGGCCCCCATGATCAGCCGCAAAGCATGTGCCCGGCCTTTGGCTCGCTGCGTGTGGGTCTGCGCATGCGGCGTACGGCCACGATCCTGTCCGGCTCTGCCTGCTGCGTTTATGGCCTGAGCTTCACCTCGCATTTTTACGGCGCGCGCCGCACCGTCGGTTACGTGCCCTTTGATTCGGAAACCCTGGTCACCGGCAAGTTGTTCGAGGATATTCGGGAATCCGTGTATCAGGTGGCTGATCCGGCAGTCAA
Source organism: Ectothiorhodospira lacustris (assembly GCF_022227785.1). Taxonomy (NCBI): domain Bacteria; kingdom Pseudomonadati; phylum Pseudomonadota; class Gammaproteobacteria; order Chromatiales; family Ectothiorhodospiraceae; genus Ectothiorhodospira; species Ectothiorhodospira lacustris. The sequence continues at coordinate 11,741 of NZ_JAJNQM010000079.1, forward strand.
TGACGCCGTGGTCGTCATCAATCTCTGCGTACCCACCGCCTCCGGGGTGCCCTTGCGGCTGCTGCCCAAAGAAATCAACGGGGTGCGTATCATCGGGATTGATGTCCCGGGATTTGGCGTGCCCACTCATGCCGAGGCCAAGGATGTCCTGGCCGGTGCCATGCTGCGCTATGCCCGCGGCGAGGCCGAGCAGGGCCCGGTGCAGGCGCCTCGGGACGGACGCAAGGACAAGCCGACGGTCACCCTGATGGGCGAGATGTTCCCGGCTGACCCGGTGGGTATCGGTGCCATGCTGGAGCCCTTGGGGCTTGCTGCCGGCCCGGTGGTTCCCACCCGCGAGTGGCGTGAACTCTATGCCGCCCTGGACTGTGCGGTGGGTGCGGCCATCCATCCCTTCTATACCTCATGTGTGCGTGAGCTGAATGAGGCGGGACGCGAGGTGGTCGGTTCGGCCCCCGTGGGCTACGACGGTACCGCCGCATGGTTGGAGGCCATCGGCGAGGCCTGTGGTGTGGCCAGAAGCGCCGTGGACAGCGCCAAAAACCGCTTTCTGCCTGCCATCAAGGGCGCTCTGTCGGCCGCGCCGATCAAGGGCCGCATCACATTGTCAGGCTACGAAGGCTCCGAGCTGTTGGTGGCGCGCCTGCTGATTGAAAGTGGTGCGGATGTGCCCTACGTCGGTACTGCCTGCCCCAGAACCCGCTGGTCCGATCCGGACCGCGAATGGCTGGAGAGCAAGGGTGTCCGTATCCAGTTCCGTGCATCGCTGGAGCAGGATCTGGCCGCCATTGAAGAATTTGGTCCCGACCTGGCCATCGGCACGACGCCGGTGGTGCAAAAGGCAAAAGAGAAGGGTATTCCTGCCTTGTATTTCACCAACCTCATTTCCGCCCGTCCCCTGATGGGGCCTGCGGGCGCGGGTTCTTTGGCTCAGATCGTCAATGCCGCCCTGTCCAACCAGGCTCGCTTCGATCGCATGAAGGCCTTTTTCGAAGGTGTCGGCGAAGGCTATACGACCGGTGTCTGGGAAAAACTTCCGCAGGAGTACCCGGAATTTCGTGAGCGCATGAGACGTCAGCGGCAGCGTGTCGCCGGACAGAACGGTCCGGGGGAGATGAGCTGATGTTCATCCTGGATCTGGATCGTGCGGGTGGTTACTGGGGTTCTGTCTACGCCTTTACCGCCATCAAGGGGCTGCAGGTCATTATTGATGGCCCCGTGGGGTGTGAGAATTTGCCGATCACCTCGGTACTTCACTACACCGATGCATTGCCGCCCCACGAACTGCCGGTCGTGGTGACCGGGCTGGGTGAGGAAGAACTGGGGCAGACAGGGACCGAGGCCGCGATGAGGCGTGCGCACCAAGCCCTGGATCCGGATCTGCCGACCGTGGTGGTGACGGGCTCCATTGCCGAGATGATCGGCGGTGGTGTGACCCCTGAAGGCACAAATATTCAACGGTTTCTTCCTCGTACTATTGACGAGGATCAGTGGCAGAGTGCCGATAGGGCTCTAAACTGGCTGTGGACTGAATTTGGTAGCAAGAAGAAGGTGCCGGCCCCGAAAGCACGCAAGGCTGGCGAAAAGCCGAAGGTCAATATCATCGGCCCCATGTACGGCACCTTCAACATGCCATCCGATCTGGCGGAGATTCGCCGCTTGGTGGAAGGCATCGGTGCTGAGGTCAATATGGTCTTCCCTCTGGGGAGCCATCTGGCCGAGGTATCCGGATTGGCGGATGCGGAAGTCAACATCTGCATGTATCGGGAGTTTGGCAGGATGCTGTGCGAGACCCTGGATCGGCCTTATCTGCAGGCGCCCATTGGCCTTCATAGCACCACCTTTTTCCTGAGGAAACTGGGTGAATTGCTTGGATTGGATCCGGAGCCGTTCATCGAAAAGGAAAAGCACACGACGGCCAAACCCCTGTGGGATCTGTGGCGGTCGGTGACACAAGATTTCTTCGGGACGGCGACCTTCGGGATCGTGGCGACCGAAACCTACGCCAGGGGTATCAGACACTTCCTGGAGGAGGAGATGGGAATGCCTTGCAACTTTGCCTTTGCGCGCAGCGCCGGGGCAAAACCCGATAACCAGTCGGTGCGCAAGGCAATCCATGAAAAGACGCCGTTGGTGCTGTTCGGCAGTTACAACGAACGCATGTATCTGGCAGAAATTGGAGGGAGGGCGATGTATGTGCCGGCCTCTTTCCCCGGGGCGATCATACGGCGCCATACCGGCACCCCCTTCATGGGCTACGCCGGAGCGACGTATCTGGTTCAGGAAGTGTGCAACGCGCTATTTGATGCGCTGTTCCACATCCTGCCCCTGGGGACGGAACTGGACAAGGTGGATGCCACCCCATCGCGACTCCACCGGGAACTGCCCTGGGATGATGAGGCCAAGGCAGCCCTGGACAGACTGGTTGAAGCGTATCCGGTGCTGGTTCGAATCTCTGCCGCCAAGCGTCTCAGGGATGCCATTGAGGCAGACGCAAGACGCGAAGGCGAAGAAAGAGTCAGTGTGGACAGGGTCACCAAGACCCACGCGGACGTGGCTGCCGGCAGGGCAGCCTGACCCAGACACAAGCAGCAGGGCAGGGTAATTGAGCGCTGCCTTGAGACGGAAAAGAATGATGAAGTAACCACCTGGCAGAGGAAATTGCCGGTGTCAAGGTAACAGATTTGCGGTTTTCTGGGCGTCGCCGCCTGTGCGTGCAGTACCGCGAGGCGAAGTCGCCCCGACCTCCCAAAGTCTGGGGGGTTATGGGTCGATCGTGAATGTGCTGTGACGTGTATCTAGCTTGTTCATGTCTTCAGCCATCACCCGTTAGCCGAGTACTTAAACGGTATGACAGGTGACACGGTCGTGAGTTTCGTTGTGGAGGCAATTTTTTCCACGACGGTCGTGATCGCGTTGAGTCAACGCGGTATTTGCCAATAAGGCTCATTTGGAGGGTATTTAAATGGTTGACGAAACGAAAGGTTCGCTCTCTGGGCTCACCGAAGACGAGGCCATGGAGTTTCATGGTGTCTTCATGACCAGCATGATGGGCTTCCTGGCCGTTGCTGCCGTTGCTCACGTTCTGGCTTGGATGTGGCGTCCCTGGGGCGTGGCTTGGTAAGACTGCACACCCTTTTGGTGTGTTAGTCAGTACCGAGTCTTTCGAACCGAAGTTGTAAAAGTAGTTCCCTAAAAACATAGGAGATTTCAACATGTGGCGTGTTTGGCTGCTGTTCGATCCGCGCAGAGCGCTGGTTGCCCTGTTCACGTTCCTGGCCGTGCTTGCACTGCTGATCCACTTCATCCTGTTGAGCACCGAACGCTTCAACTGGATGCACTCTG
>NZ_JAJNQM010000008.1:0-61364 GCF_022227785.1 Ectothiorhodospira lacustris
GCAATTACAAACCGATTCCCGGCACGGACCCGGTGAAGCACCGGACGCGCTTCGATGAATTCACGGACAAGGTGCTGCCCGCCATTCAGGAACCGATCCTGGATCGTCATGCCCATGTATCCTATGCCGGTGCGGTGGATGACCGGGGCTATTTTCCCACCCATAACCGTCGCTACAGCCAGCCCTTGACCGGGGATTACCAGCGCGACCTCATCAATAACCGTACCAAGCGCATCTTCAAGGATCGGACCGGATCCCGCTGCGGCAGCCATCAGAAACCCTATCTGTTGCAGACCTACAAACGTGATACGGGAGAGGTGATGCATGACCTGTCCGTGCCCATCTATGTGAAGGGGCGGCACTGGGGGGGCTTTCGTATCGGTTATCGCAGTGAAGGCGCTATTCGGACCGACAAGCGCTGAGCCGGCCATGGGGCCTGATCGGGTGTGCTAGAGTGACACACCCTGAGCCCTTGTCTTTTCGGGTGGCCCCATGGTGTTTCCCGCCTCCCCCTACAGTCTGCGTACCGCCCTGCTCGGCTTTGTCCTGTTCCCCCTGTTGCTGGTGGTCATGCTGGCAGGCTGGTCCGGCCTGCGCAGCCTGGAATCCCAGGTGGAGACGCGCATGCAGCAGGATATCGAACTGGTGGCGCGGGCGATCCAGCTCCCCCTGAGTGATGCCCTGGCCCGCGACCGCCGCGGTCGGATCCAGCAGGCCCTGGACTCGGCCTTTCGCATCGACCAGGTCTACGGCGCCTACGTCTATGATGACTCCGGTGAACTGATTGCCGCCAGCGGGCCTCGCAGCCCTTCCATGGAGCGGCGCCGGGATGCGCGCCTGGCGACGGTGACGGGTACCCATGGGGCCTATGACGACCGTAGCGGGGATGAGGTGTATTCCTTTTTCATGCCGCTGACCGATGCCGGTGGACGCATCAATGGCCTGTTGCAGGTGACCCGCCACGGCAGTGATTTCCGCGATGACCTGGCCCAGCTTCGCTCTCGCGCATGGCTCGTCCTGGGGGCCCTGAGCCTGCTACTGCCGGCCATCGTGTTCTGGGGGCATCAGCGGGCCGTGGGTAGGCATGTGGAGCGTCTGGTGACGGTCATGGCTCGGGTCGGTCAGGGGGATCGGTCCGCCCGGGTGCGGCCGGCAGGCCCTCATGAGCTACAGATGCTGGCGGGAGCCATGAACCGGATGCTGGAAGGCATCCAGCGGTCGGCGGCGGAGCTGGAGATTCAGCGCCGGCGGCAGGCGGCCCTGGAGGAGCGTCTGCGACAGTCCGAAAAGCTGGCCGCCATCGGTAGACTGGCCGCTGGGGTGGCCCATGAGCTGGGGACCCCGCTGGGCGTGATCAACGGCCAGGCCCAGAGAGCCTTGCGGCAGGCACCTGCGGACAGCCGTGTCGGTCAGGCGCTGATGAAGATTCGCAGCGAAGTACACCGCATGGACCGTATCGTGCGTCAATTGCTGGATTTCGGACGCCGCAATCCCAGTCGTACCCACCCGGAACCGGTGGGACGTCTGGTGACGGCCGCCCTGGCCCAGGTGGCCGAAGAAGCCCGGGAGTCCGGTGTGAGCATCCAGGTCCTCAGTCGCGAACCCGGCCCTACCCTGCCCATGGACCGTAACCGGCTGGAACAGGCGCTGACCAATCTGCTGCGAAACGCCCTGCATGCCGCCGCGGGGGGGCGCGTTCAGTTGTCCTGGTCCACTGCCGACGGCTGGCTGGAATTACGGGTGGACGATGACGGACCGGGCATCGATCCGGCTCACCGCAGTCGGCTGTTTGAACCCTTTTTCACCACCAAGTCGGTGGGCAGCGGTACCGGCCTTGGGCTGTCCGTGGCCCATGGCGCGGTAACGGAGCACCAGGGCGAGATCCAGGCGGTGGAAAGCCCCTTGGGCGGAGCTCGGCTGGTGATCCGTCTGCCTCTGGAGCGTAGTGATGGCTCATGATGTCCCTGATTCCCTGCAAGGGGTCGTACTCGTGGTGGAAGACGATCCGGCCCACCGGGAACTGGTGATGGATGAGTTGCAGGATGCCGGACTGGAGGTGCGGGGCGCCCAGGATGTGGCCTCGGCACGAAAGGCCTTGTCCACCGGTCCCGTTGATCTGGTGCTCAGTGATCTGCGGTTGCCCGAAGCGGACGGACTCGCCCTGCTGGCCCATTGTCAGCGCCTGCCCCTGCCCCCGGGCTTCATCATGCTGACCGCCTTCGGTACGATCCCCCAGGCAGTGGAAGCCCTCAAACAGGGTGCCGATGACTTTCTCACCAAGCCCGTGGACCTGGACCACTTGGTCATCCGGGTTCGTCGGGCCCTGCGCAACCGACAGTTGCAGACGGAAGTACAGCGTTACAGGGCGCTGTTGCAGGCGGATGATTTTCATGGCCTGATCGGCAGCAGCCCGCCCATGCAGGCCCTCTACGAACAGGTGCGACGGATGGCCCGGGCCTCCGGGCCGGTGCTGGTCACGGGCGAATCGGGGACCGGCAAGGAGCTGGTGGCCCGGGCCATCCATGAGGAAAGTGATCGGTCCGGCGGACCTTTTGTGGCCATCAACTGTGCAGGCATTCCCGGCGAACTGATGGAGAGCGAGCTGTTCGGTCACGCGGCCGGGGCCTTTAGCGGTGCCAGGGAGGCCCGACGAGGACTGTTTGCCGAAGCCCATGGAGGGACCCTGTTGCTGGACGAGATCGGCGAGATGCCCATGGCCATGCAGGCCAAGCTGTTGCGCCTGCTGCAGGATGGTCGGGTCCGCCCCGTAGGCGGTAACCGGGAGATCGTCACCGATGTCCGGGTGGTGGCCGCCACCCACCAGGATCTGGAATCCATGATCCAGGCCCGGCAGTTTCGTGAGGATCTGTTCTACCGTCTGGAGACTTTTCGTCTACAGGTCCCTCCCCTGCGGGATCGGGGTGAGGATATCGACCGCCTGGCGGCCCGTCTGCTGGCTCGCTTCAGCACTGCCATGGCCCGCGATATCCGGGGCATCTCACCCGAGGCCATGCGATGCCTGCGGCGCCATGGTTTTCCCGGCAATGTGCGCGAGTTGGCCAATCTGATGGAGCGGGCGGTGACCTTTTGCCGGAATGACACCATTGAGGTGAGTGATCTGCCGGAGCGTCTGGATCCGGCGCGGGCCGATACCTCCCATGCAGCGGCCTTGCCGGCGGTGTGGTCCGATGATGAACCCATGCCGACCCTGGCCGAGGTGGAATCCCGCTATATCCGTTGGGTCCTGCGGCGTCTGGATGGCAACAAGCGTCAGGCCTCCAGGGTGCTCGGCATCGGTCGACGGACCCTGTATCGGCGTCTGGGCGAATCCGAAGAGGCAACGATAGACAATGATATGTCCACCGACTCGGATATTTGATCCGTCGCCTCAATAGGAGCCTGCCTGGCCGGCGAACCGCGCTGTGTCTTTGGGGCACGTAGCAGGCTGGCTCATGTGTCATAATGAACCACCCCTAAAAGCCATTAAGCTCAGCATGTCCGCTCGCGAATGATTTAATAAAATCATTGAGTTATATTTTTTATGGTAGGCCGCTCCAGGTCTGGCACGATGTCTGCAAAAGTAGTCTCGACATTCATCGAACCGTAAAGGAGATGCCCCATGAAGCGCACATTCCTTCAGAGTCTGCCCGTCACCCTGACCGCCGCCCTGCTGCTCGGTGCCGGCTCCCATGCCATCGCCCAGCAACAGGAGGGCAACTTCGGCGCCCAGCCGCCGGCGGGCATGGAACAGCAGGGCGCTACGGTGGATCCCCATACCCTGGATCGTTTCGTGGATGCCTTTGTGGCGGTTCAGCACATCCGGGATGACTTCGCCCGGAAGCTTGAGGAGGTGAACGACGAGGCGCAGGCGCAGGCCCTGCAGCAGGAGGCCCAGGAAGAGATGATCAGTGCCGTGCAGGATGAAGGCATGAGCGTTGAGGAATACAACCAGGTGGCCATGAACTTGCAGAGCGATCCGGGCATGCTGCAGCAGGTTCAGGAGATGGCGGCGGAGCGGATGTAACCGTTCTCTTCTGCAGTCCGGCGGCGCCCCTAGGGCGCCGCACGTCGCTTCCGGCAAATAGCGGATCGGCGGTGTCTTAGCCTGGCTTCTGTTGCATTTTCTTCCACAGGCCTGACTGCTTCCATTCCTCCATCCAAGGCATGACCCGGGCGGCTTCCATGGGCCGTGCAATCCCGAAGCCCTGGACCACCGGGCATCCCATCTTCATGAGTACACGGGCATGGCGTTCCGTTTCGACGCCCTCGGCAATGGCTTCCAGTTGAAAGGAAATGGCCAGACTGACCACACTTTCCACGATGCTGAAATCTTCTGGGTCATCGAGCATGTCACCCACGAAACCCTTGTCGATCTTGAGGGTGTCCAGGGCCAGACGCCGCAGATGGACCAGCGAGGAATAGCCGGTACCGAAATCGTCCAGGGCAAACCGGACGCCCAGCGCACGGCAGTCCTGCATCGCCAGGGCCGCCATCTCCCAGTCCTCCACGGCCGCACTTTCCAGAATCTCGATCTCCAGATCGCCCGGTGCCAGCTGCGGATAGGCCAGTAGCATGTTGGCCAGTTTATGGGCAAATCCCGCCTGGAGCAGGTGCGTGGCGGATACGTTGACGCTGACGGAAATGTTCGTGCCGCTCATCTTCCACTCATTCATCTGGCGTAATGCCTCGGTCAATACCCAGTCACCCAGTTGAAACTCCAGATCCGTATCGATGATCTGGGGCAGAAAGGCGGCCGGAGACAAGATTCCCCGTTCGGGATGACGCCATCGGATCAGTGCCTCCACGCCCCTGACACAACCACTTCTGAGGTTCACTTTGGGCTGGTAGAAGAGCACAAATTCACCTTGTTTCACGCCCTGATGGATACGCTGCCTTTGCTCACGCAGTTTGTCCATCATCCGGGCGTGGGACGTATCGAAGATGTGGAAGGCGCCTCGGCCTTTCTGCTTGGCCAGAAACATGGCGTGATGGGAGTGACGCAGCAGGGTATCTGCATCAACGTCCGGAAGTGAGAGTGCGATACCCATGCTGGCGGTGAGATTGATGTCACCATGCTCACTGTCCATGGGCTGGACAAAGCCGGAATGGAGTTTGCGGATGATGGCATGAATTTGCTCGGGATCCGTAAGCGAGTGGATGATGATCACGAACTCGTCTCCGCCCAGGCGAGAAACCGTATCAGCCTCGCGCAGTGCGTCCTGCAGACGCCTTGCAATACGGCCCAGGATTTGATCGCCGGCCTGATGACCCAGTCGTTCATTGATGGCGACAAAATCATCGATGTCCAGGGTGATCAGGGCCAGATGGAGGCCTTGGCGTTGATGATAAGCCAGGGCCTGGTGGAGGCGATCCATCAGCAGATGGCGGTTGGGTAGTCCTGTCAGCGGGTCATAATGGGCCAGAAAGGCGATGCGTTCATCGGCTTGCTTTTTGTCGGTCAGATCGCTGAATACCGCCACATAGTCATTTTCGCCATCCTCCCCCGGCACCCGACTGATGGCGGTCCATTGAGGGTACTCTTCACCGTTCTTGCGACGATTCCTGATTTCTCCCTGCCAGGTGCCCGTTTGGATGATGTCCCACCACATGGCGCGGTAGAAATCTGCGTCATGCCAGCCGGATTTGAGCATGCGGAGATTGTTGCCGACGGCTTCCTTGGCCGTGTAGCCGGTAATCTGCGTGAATGCCCGGTTCACCGACAGAATCCTGGCCTGGGCATCGGTAATGATGATGCCTTCCTGGGCATTGTCCATGGCCCTGGCGATGCGGGCCAGATCCCGGGTACGGGTCTCCAGTGTTGTCTGGATCTGTTTGATCGGGGTGATATCCGTATGGGCCCCCAGCATGCGCACGGGGCGTCCCTGGTCATCACGGACGATCATGCCGCGGCAACGGATCCACAGTGTCGAACCGTCCCGATGGGTATAGCGGACGACCTGGTCAAAGGGACAGGCGGGATCGGCGAAGTGTCTTTCCAGTGCCTGCTGGACGGACTTCATGTCATCCGGGTGAACCAGTGCCTGCCATTCACTGGCCAACGGCTGCTTACCGGCCGGGTCGTAGCCCATCATGGTCCAGAAGCGGTCACTCATCCACTCATGTCCCGGATGTTCCAAATCCCAGAACCAGATGCCGTCCAGCGTGGCCTGCTGCAAAAAATCGAAACTTTGCGCGTCGCCTCGGATAAGCTCGTAAAGCTCCCGTTTGAGATAGTGTTCGGCCATGTCCCCGTTCCGGGTCGGATGTGACGGTCATCAAGCGTTAGTCGGGCCGATCCATTCCCGGTTGGGCTTGTGGATCGAGGGCCGTGAGAAATACTATGTCATACGGTGCATATAGGCTGTATGGCGCATATGGATCTAGAGGAGAGTGTCCCTTGAAGGCCGACATGTCTCGAACAGGTACCGGATGCAGCATCCAGCGTGGTCGGTTCAGGCTCGATGAGGAGGGCGTGCAGCAATTTGACCATCACAGGGAAGAACTCATCCGGTTTTTAAGTCATCGCATCACGGCGCACTTCCCTGAAGTCTACGCCGATGGCGGGGCTTTTGGTTCCGATCGTTGCCGCGAGGAACTCACCTTCCTGCTGGAATTCATCCGTCCGGCGCTGATCTTCGGCATTCTCGAACCCCTGGAGGACTGCCTGTGCTGGTTATCCGCATTGTTGGAACGGCGCGGTCTGTCCACCGAGGTAGTGCATCACGCCCTGGAGGAGATGAGGCTTTGTCTGTCACGGTATCTTCATGGTGAGAACAGACAGCGTATGTCTGCCCTGTTCGATCATGCCAAGGCCATTCTGTGCGAGGACAGCGAGATGGTATTCAGGGATGAGGACAGCGCGCTGGATCCGTTCGCCGGACAGGTGATGCAGGCATTGATTCGCGGTGATCGGCTCACCGTCTGCACCCTGATCGAGATGGCCCTGGCCGAAGGCCATAGCCTGGCCGAGGCGGAGCAGCGGTTGCTGCAGCCTGCCCTGTATCAGGTGGGCCGTGAATGGCATGCCAACCGGCTCTCCGTGGCCAGGGAGCACCTGGCCACCACGACCGCACAGGATGCGATGGCGCAACTGTTGTTCAAGCAGGCCCCCTCCCCCCGGAATGGCCTGAGGGCCCTGTTTGCCGCACCTCCGGGCAACCGGCATGTTCTGGGCCTGCGGATGATTGCGGATGCCTTTGAAATGGCGGGTTGGTCAGTCCAGTTCCTGGGTGCGGACGTGCCGCTGGAATCCCTGCTGGGCCAGACCCAGGATTTTGACCCGCACCTGCTGGGGTTGACGGCCTCCTTGCCGCAGCATCTTTGGCCCGTGCGCAACCTGGCCGAAGAGATTCGTCGGCAACACACAGGGACGTATCCGCTGATTCTGGTGGGTGGCATGCTGATCAATCGCGTACCGTCGCTGGCTATGGCTATCGGTGCTGATCTCTGGGCGGCGGATGCCTGCGACGCACTCAGGTTGGTGGATGAATGTATGACCGGTATCTTGCTTCTGCCCAGACTAACTGACTGAATCCTTGTGCATTGTCAGGGCCTGTCCGGCGATCCAGGCAGCGATTCCGGAGTATTCCCCCAATCCCTTGAAGACGGGGGTGCAGGTCATGCCCACGGCCTCCAGCCGGGATTGCCAGCTGTTCGGGTCCGGACCCGCCATGTCGCGGCGTGCGTGGCCGGCGGTGGACATCATGAGTGGCAGCAGAAAGGCCCGTCGATACCCTTGTGAGAGTAGCCGGGACTTCAGGCCGGTAAAGGACAGACCACCGCCCAGGCAGGCCAGATGCACATCGGGGTCCACCCGGTTCAGTCCGTGGGCCAGCGCCTGGTAATGCAGGTCGCAACGTCCCGCGCGGTGTCCATGCCCCACGAAAATGACGGCTTCCCCGGGCATCCTTTCGGTAGGCAATCCTTCCAGCAAGGCCTTGACCACCACTTCCAGCGAGGCACAAGTGGACAGCAGTGCAGGACTGACCTGAACCTCGATCCCGGGGACTGCTTCGCAGGCCGCCCGCAGGGTGCGCCGCATGGCGTGATATTCGTGGCCGGGGACAACGAAAAGCCCCGTGACCCTGATGTGCGTGTGACCTTCCGAGGCCAAGTCCACCAGGGCCCGGGTCAGCACCGCCCGGTCATCTCGCCCCTGCCCTGCCGGGAGGGAGAAGCGGAGCAGGCGGAGGGGCCGCCCGCCTGACTGCTTCAGGATGGCGGACTCGATACCTTCAAGAGATGCCTCGACCCCTGCCCCGCCCCTTGAGACCAGCAGCACGGCACACGCACGCGGGGCCACGGGCACCATGAGACTCAAAGCTCGTTCTGAATCTGTTTGTAGCCTTGGACCAGGCGGACATTGGTCTGGGCCACGTCCTCGGAAAAACTGGAGGCATCCGGCGTCACCGGTTGGATCTGGGCCAGATCGGTCTCGGAATGGATGTTGCTGGTGGAGGGGATGTAGAAGGACGGCGGGACTTCGCAGTCTTCCACCACGGAGTTGTGACGAATGACGGAGCCCTCTCCCACCCGGCAGTTGAACAGCACGGTGTTGAAGCCGATGAAGACCCGGTTGGCGATGTGACAGGGACCGTGGATGATGGAACGATGGGCAATGGAGGTATGTTCGCCGATGGTGACGGCGGCACCGGATTTGGAATGGATGACCACCCCGTCCTGGATGTTGGAATTGTCACCGATGATGATGGGCTCCATGTCGCCGTCGGCATTGAGTTCGTCGGCGCGGATTACCGCATAGGGGCCGATGAAGACATTCTCGCCGATGACCACCTTGCCGCAGATGATGGCGGTGGGGTCGACGAAGGCGGACTCAGCCACCACGGGGATGTGTCCGCTGGGGTTTTTTCTGATCACGGCAAATTCTCGTGTTATCTGAAGGCGTGGCCCTGGATGCTGCCATCATCCAGGGGTCGAAGCAATGCGCGGGTGTGGGCTGTCCGCTAATGCCCCAGCGACTTGCGGCTCATGTGATAGGGATGCACCGCCGTAGCGGTGGGATCCTGGGCCTGCTCCGCTTCCAGGGAAGCCTTGATGCCTGCCTCCATGCGTGGATACAGCAGATCCACGCCCAGTTCCACCGGAGCACGTCCGCACATTACCACCCGTGATTCCCGCAGGTAGGACATCATGCCCGGAGGGATGAGCTGCTCCGCTTCGGCAAAACTCACACAGGGCGGCCGTTCCAGGCCCGCGGCATCGGCGGTGGCATGAACGAATTCCGTCATGGAGCGATGGTCGCCGTCACCCACGTTATAGATCTTGCCGGCAGCACCATGATCCAGGGCTGCCACGCACAGGGTGGCAAGATCGTCCGCATGGATACGATTGCCCGGGCTGGCCTCCTCCGGACAGATGACCGGCTCCCCTTTCAGGATGCGCTCCACCGGTAGTCGGCCGGGACCGTAGATGCCGGGTGCCCGCAGGACCACCACCGGGATACCGGTCTCCTGCATCAGCGCGGTTAGCCGTTGTTCGGCGTCCAGACGCCGCCGGCCTCGGTCTGTCTGCGGCGTGGGTTCGGCCAACTCGTCCACCTGCCCTCCCGCCTGATCGCCGTACACGCCGGTGGTGCTGATATAGACGATGTTGTCCGGAGGCAGGCGTCGGCACAACTCCACGAAAGCGCCTGTGCGCGGGTCTTCGGTACCTTCGTTGGGTGGGGGGACGCTGTGCAGGACCAAGGCCCCCGCCAGCGGCAGTGCCTCAAGACCTTCACCGGTGTCCAGATCGGCAAGCAGGGTCTCGATCCCCTGTGACCGGAGATATTCGGCCCGCTCGGGACTCCTGACCACTGCGGTGACCCTGCGACCGGCGTGGTTGAGCCGATGGGCAGCGCGCTCGCCCACGTACCCGCAGCCCATGATCAGTACTGGTTTCATCGCTTTGGTGTTCCTGTCGGCAGATGGGGATTGACCTAGTAAATAGCAATCGATCCCGGAAATCCACGTCTGTGGCCGTGCTGACGGGAATACAGGCAAAGAAAAGGGCCGCCGGGAGATCCCGGCGGCCCATGGGTACTGCCTGAACCGGACCCCGTCGTCTTCTTCAAGGACGGGTTACCGGTGATGCCTGATGCCTCAGGCGGTACCGGAGCTCAGGCTCGGCAGGGCGGCGGTGCCGCCCTTGGCGGCCTTCTTGCCCTTCTTGGCGGGCTGAGCGGTAACCGCCGGAGCGGCTTCGGCTTCGGCACCGTCCACGGCCAGTTGCAGGCCCTTGCGGTAGGCGTCCTGAGCCAGCTTCTCTTCACCCACCTGGTCCAGCAGCTCGCCCAGCTCCCGATAGGCTTCCGGGCTGGCCTTGGCGCTGATGCTGGCCTCCAGGTAGCCACGGGCCTTGCCCCACACCTTGGCCTGCTTGCACAGACGGCCCAGGGTGAGCAGCAGTACGGCATCGCGACGGTGGTCGCGCAACCAGCCTTCGGCATAACCGATGGCACGGCTCACGTCGTTCACCGCCAGTTTCCCGTACAGGCGCACCAGATTTTCGTCCCAGTGCTGCTTGATGGCGGCCCGCAGGACGGCCTCCGCGCGGTCGGCCTCGTTCATGGCTGCCAGGGCCTGAGCGTAGGCGGCGATCATGCCGGGGTTGTTGCGGGAGACCTTGGGCAGGTTCACCCAAATGCCCTCCAGCTTGCCCAGTTCGTTGGCAGCAGCGATGTCCCGGGTCTGAGCACTGAAGGCGTCGGCTTCCAGCTTGTCCAGGGTCTCGTTGTCGAAGGCGCGGGTCTTGCGCAGATCGGGCATCAGCGTGATCAGGGACTCGCTGTCGTTCACTTCCTGATACAGACGGGCCTTCAGGCGCAGCAGCTGCTGATTGCCGGGGGCCACATCGTTCAGGTGACGCAGGGTGCTGACGGCCTGAGCGTGTTCGCCGTGGGCGATCTGAAGCTCGGCCTGGGTCAGGCCCACGGCCACTTCGGTGTTGCTACCGGACTGGGAGGCTTGACGCAGGTACTCGTCACGACGGTCGTAGGCCCCCTGCATCTGGGCCGCACGGGCGGCGGACAGATAGTTCAGCATGGGAGAGTCACCGCGCTTGGCAGACTGTACCAGCAGCTTCTCGGCCTTGGCATAGCGGCCTTCGGTCATCTCGGCCAAGCCCAGGGCCAGGCCACGCTGACAGGCAACGGCCTTCTTCTGCTGGCGCTTCTCGCTCATGCGACCCGGCAGGCCGAACACCCCCACCAGGAAGCGGATCAGGCCATAGACCACGGCCAGAATCACTACCAGGGCGATGATGAAGAAGGCCATGGTGGTCTGGACGCTCATGTCGGCGTAGGCAAACAGTACGTAGCCGGGTTCCTCCATGAACATGAGGGTGGCCACGGCGGATACGATCAGGACCAGAAAAATAACGATCAGAGATTTCATTAATTATTCCTCCAGCCCGCTGAGCTTCTCAAGGGAGCCGCTGATATCGGGCCGTTCAGCGCGCAGTTCCCGCTTCTCCAGGTCTTGCAGACGCTTCAGCATGGGCGCCACCGGTTCAGAGGCGAAATATTCCACCAGCAGTTCCTGGGCGCCCTTCAGATTGGCGCGGTAGTCCTCGGCATCCAGACGCAGGGCGGCCAGACGGGCGGACTCGATGCGCAGGGCCAATACCTGACGCATGAACAGTTCAGCGTCGGCATCCGGCATGGAGCGAACGGCCTGAGCATGACGACGCACGGTGACCTGCTGGTTCAGTTCGTTCATCACCTGGAAGTAGGCACGCTCCCACCAAGGGGCGTCTTCGGTGGGTTCACCGTTGACCATCAGCAGACGAGCGGCGCCGTTTTCGGCCTCGGGCATCCTCAGCGGCATGGGCTTGAGCTCGGCGGCAATCTGTTCCAGCTCGGCAACGACGCTGCTCACCTGGGTGCCGTCGTAGCTTTCCAGGGCCTGCTTCTCGGCGGCGATGGCGTCGCGGACTTCACCAAAGCGCGGATCGCCGATGGCCTTGAGCATTTCGTCGGCGGCATTGAGTGCGGCGATGGCACCCTGGGCGTCATCCATCAGGCTCATACGGTGATCGGCAATGCGCATCAGGTAGCGCACTTCGGCCACCTGCCATTCGCGGTGGGGACGTGCGGAATCATCCTGCAGGGCGGTCAGGCCTTCTTCCAGGGTTTCCAGGCGGCGGGCCTGACGCTGTTCGATGCCGGATACGTCATTGCGGGCCTTTTCCAGGGCCTGGGCCAGTTCCTCACGCACTTCCCTTTCCAGGCGGCTGATGGTGTCCGGCAGGGCCTGGGTGCGCTCCTGCATCTGATTCAGTTCGCGCAGGGCGGTGCTCAGGCGGTCATTGGTGGCACTGGCCATGTCTTGGGCCTTGTTGGCGTTGGACGCGGCGTTCATGCCGATACCCAGGGCCAGCACCAGAGCCACACCACCGACGATCAGCGGCATCTTGCTGCTGCGGCCGTTGCCGTTGCCGCCGGAGGCCGGCGGGGTGGGCGGGATGCGGCCACCGCCGGTGGAACCGGGGCCGGTTGCCGGCTTGGCGGCAGCAGGCGTGGAAGTACCGGTCTTTGGCGGTTCGGTCTTGGTGGTGCCGGCGGCGCTCTTTACCGGCTCGGATTTTTCAGACCCGGCTTTTGGCGAGTCGGTCTTCGGAGTTTCTGGTTTGTTGTCCACGGGTTTTGATGCCTCGGGCTTTGGGGTTTGGGATGGGTCGGCCCCGGCCTTGGGTGCATCGGACGAACTGTCCCCGGCCGCGGCTGTCTCGGGTGCGGGAGATTCGGGCTTGCCTGATCCGGGTTGGTTAGACCCGGAGGCGCCGGCCGCTCCCGCCGGTTGCTCAGAAGTGGATACGCTGCGAACGCTGCCTTCGATCGGATCACGATCCTTGGCGTCTGCGTTGAATGCAGCATTGTCGTTGCTGGAGGCAGCGCTCACAACGGTACCGGTCAGTGGCCGCCCCCTGCTGGAAGATGTTTCCTTCAACTCGTCCGGTGCATTGCCACCGGTTGCCTGTGGCTTGCTCTTGCCTTTGGCTCTGTCTTTGGATCTGGATCTACTCATGCGTTTGCTTCCTCTTTTCAGCCCATTTCTGCACGGCCACCAGCATGGATTCATCGCTGGGATCGTCGGCCACCACTGGGGATTCTCTGAAGCCCATCTCCCGGGCCGTGTCCAGCATGCGTTCGCAACCCACCACCAGCGGGGTGTTGCGAAGCCAGAGGCGCCCTGCCTGACCGACCATCTCGTACAGGTTGCGCAGCCCCTCGGCGCTGGTAATCGTCATCACGTGGATGTCACCCCGGGACCACTGACGCAAAAGCCGGCCGGTATCCGTATCCGGCATGCCCCGTCGGTAAGTCTCGGCAAAGGTCACCCTCGCGCCCCGAGCAGTGAGTGTAGCACCTAGCAATTCACGGCCCCCGTCGCCGCGAAAGATCACGATATTCTTGCCCTGGACATCCTGCAGTTCCGGCTCTTCCAGCAATGCCTCGCTGTCGAACCGGTTGGGCGGGCAGATATGTACTCGATGCCCGAAGCGCTCCAGTGCCTTGGCTGACTTGAGTCCCACCGTGGCCAGTCTCAGGCCTTCGGGGAGGGTTCGCCGGGCATGGATCAGATTCATGGTCCGGGCGACGGCGTTCGGGCTGACAAACACCGCCACATGGAATTCTTCCAGTCGGTCAATCAGGGCATTCAGTGCGCCCACGTCGCCGGGCTCCAGAATGGCGAGCACCGGAAAGCGCAGTGCCTGCCCTCCGGCGGCCTCCACCATGTGACAGAACGGCTCCGCCTGATGGGCGGGCCGGGTCACCATGACGGTGACGCCCTGCAGAGGCAGGCCTGCCTCTGCAGGGGCCATGTCCGCAGACGCCATGAATGTCATGACCCGCTGTCTTGGGTCGGTGGTGGTGCCTCGGGTGCCAGCCCCAGATCGTTCAGGATCCTGTCGGCACCTTCGCGCAGCAGCTGCTCCGCCAGGGCAATGCCCAAGGCCTCCGCTTGGTCAAAGGGACCATTGAGGGCGCCACTGTAGACCATGGAACCGTCCGGCTCACCCACCAGGCCGCGCATATGGATCAGATCGTCGTCGCCCAGTACGGCATAGCCGCCGATGGGGACCTGACAGCCACCATTGAGGCGACGGTTGAAGGCCCGCTCGGTGGTTACCCGCAGGAAGGTGTCCGGGTCATTCAAGGGCGCGATCAGCGCCATGACCTCGGGATCATTGCTGCGGCATTCGATGCCGATGGCACCCTGGCCGATGGCCGGCAGGCTCTCTTCCGGGGTGAGGATGGCGGTGATGCGGTCCGCAAAGCCCAGGCGCTTGAGGCCGGCGGCGGCCAGGATGATGGCATCGTAATCACCGGCATCCAGCTTGGCCAGGCGTGAGTTCACGTTGCCGCGCAGATCCAGCACCTTGAAACTGGGGAAGCGGGCACGGATCTGGCATTGGCGGCGCAGGCTGGAGGTGCCGACGCGGGCGCCTTCGGGCAGATCTTCCAGTGATTTGTACTTGTTGGAGACGAAGGCGTCACAGGGGTCTTCCCGGTCCATGATCACCGGCAGCTCCAGGCCTTCGGGCAGTTCCATGGGGACGTCCTTCATGGAATGCACGGCGATATCCGCCTCGCCCTGCAGCATGGCGGTCTCCAGCTCCTTGACGAAGAGCCCTTTGCCACCCACCTTCGCCAGTGGCGTATCCAGGATGCGGTCACCCTGGGTGGACAGCTTCACAAGGGTCACCTTGACCTCGGGAAACAGTTTCGTGACCCGGGCAGCCACTTCCTCGGCCTGCCAGAGGGCGAGAGGGCTTTTCCGGGTGGCGATCTTGAGTTCGGTTTTTGGCATCTGCGGGTTTGAAGCTCGTGAAAATGTGGCCGTTCAAATGGTTCGCGGTATCGTACAACGCAACCATACATTATGTCTGCCTTTCAACACACACGGCAGAGGCGCCTGTGTCAACTTTCATTGACCCGGGCCGCTATTCTTTGCACTCATCCACCCCGGGATCGAGCCCCGGTGGAGCCTGTGCCGCTACAGGGACTTCAGAAAGCGGCGCACTTCGGCCACGTGGCGACGACTGACTTCCAGCCGTTCCCGCGACCCCTTGAGAACCACCTCGAACCCCCCCTGACTGTTTTTTTCCATGCCGCAAAAGCGGGCCTTGGAAACCAGGGCGTTACGGTGGATGCGCAGAAAGCTGCCGGCAAACTCCTCTTCCAGGGCCTTGAGCGGTTCCTCGATCAGTACTTCGCCGCTGTCGTGGCGGACAGTGACGTATTTCTGGTCCGCCTGAAAATAGTGCACCGAGTCCACGGGAATCAATTCCAGATTGCCCCGCACACGGGCGCAGATATGGCTGCGGGCATTGCCGGCCTGGGTGTCCGGTTCGTGGAGGGTGCCGAGCTGGGCCCGATTGGGACGGCCGGCCTGTTCCAGGGCCTCCTGCAGGCGTTCCCGGCGCACCGGTTTGAGCAGATAGCCCTCGGCATGGGCTTCAAAGGCTTCGAAGGCGTGTTCTTCGAAGGCGGTGACGAAGATGACCGCCGGCGGGGTATCCATGCCGGAAATGTGCCGCGCGGCCTCCAGGCCATCCATGCCCGGCATGCGGATATCCATGAGGATGATGTCCGGTTCCAGCTCCTGGGCCAGCCGTACGGCCTGTACACCGTTGGAAGCGGCGGCAACCACCTGGTATTCATCCATGCCTTCCAACAGTGAACTCAGCCGTTCCCGCGCCGGAAGCTCGTCATCCACGATCATGATCTTCACGGCAATCTCCTTGGCAGCGAGATATCCACCCGGTAATGGTCCCGGGCCTGATGCGTCTCCATGCGCGCCTTGCCCTGATAGGCCAGGTCCAGGCGCTGGCGGATACTTTCCTGGGCAAACCGATTCCCGGGTCGCCGGCGGCGCTCCTGTTCCGAAGGCATGGGATTTTCAATGGTGATATCGAGCCGCTCTCCTTGTTGCCGGATGTCCACCCGCACGCAGCCACCTTCGGTCAGTGGTTCGATACCGTGGTAGATGGCATTTTCCAGCAGGGGCTGCAGGCTCAGGCTGGGAACGGGATAGTCCATGGCAATCGAAGGCTCCATGTGCCAATCCACTTGAAGACGGTCTCCCAGGCGCAGGGCTTCGATGCGCAGGTAGTTCTGGGAGAGCTCCACTTCATCCTGAAGGCTGACCATATCCTTGCTGGACAGGGTGGCCCGGAACAGGTCTGCCAGGTCCATCACGGTGGCCTCGGCGACCTCCGGGCGAGTTCGGGTGAGGCTGGCGATAGTGTTCATGCTGTTGAAGAGAAAATGAGGCCGGATCCGCGCCTGCAGCGCCTGCACTCTGGAGCGCGCCTCGGCTTCCACGTTGTTCTTCCACTGTTTCTGTACGTACAGATAACGCAGCGCGACGGCGCTGACGATGGCGCTGATGGCCAGGGTGCGGGTCAGGAACTCACCGGCCGAAAGGCCGGAATTGAGCAGGCTCCAGTCCAGGTGGCGACCGATCCACAGGCACAGGAGAGACAGGACGAGGGTGATGCTCAGCGTGGCCAGCCAGGCCGCGGCGGCAGCTGAAAATGCGCTGAGGCGGTCCAGCAGGCGACGGGTCGCGCAGAGGATCAGCACCGTACCCAGGGCAACCCACTGCACGAACAGGGAGATCAGGGCGAGATTGACCCAGAAGCCGTGCCGGCTGCTGCCGGAGGAGAGGGTCAGCAGAAAGGCCAGCAACTGCCCCATGAGCACGACCACGAACACGGTCCGGCTCTCGCAGAAGTTGGGGAGGAATCCGGATGTCGTCCCCGGGTCCTCTCCGGCTGGAGTTGATGAATGCCTGGGCCTCATGGATGTTCGCGGTGTGCTGCCTTGCATGGGATGGACATAAGGGGTTCCCCGACCCCAGGTCCACTGGGCGAGGGCCATTGCATCCCCTACAGTATCTCAATGGTATACTCCTTGCCAGTTATCCGGAGATATGCACCTTCTATGAACGCCAAGGCATCACAAGACAAACTCTGGGGCGGCCGCTTCTCGGAGCCTACCGACAGCTTCGTGGAGGCGTTCACCGCCTCGGTGGAGTTTGATCGCCGCCTCTATCGGCATGACATCCAGGGATCCTGCGCCCATGCCCGCATGCTGGCCAGGGTCGGGGTGCTGACCGAGGACGAATGCCGGCGCATCGTCGCCGGGCTGGAGGACATCCTGGCCCAGGTGGAGCGGGGAGAATTCGAATGGTCCGTGAGCCTGGAGGATGTCCACATGAACGTGGAAGCTCGCCTCATCGAGCGCATCGGCGACGTGGGCAAGAAGCTGCACACGGGCCGCTCCCGCAATGACCAGGTGGCCACGGATATTCGCCTCTACCTGCGTGAAGCCATCGATGCCCTGCTGGGGGAGATCCGGCGCCTGCAGCGGGGGCTGCTGGATCTGGCGGAGCGCGAGGCCGAGACGGTGATGCCCGGCTTCACCCATCTGCAGACCGCCCAGCCGGTGACCTTCGGTCATCACATGATGGCCTGGTTCGAGATGCTGGAGCGGGACCATGACCGCCTGGTGGACTGCCGCCGCCGGGTCAATGTCCTGCCTCTGGGCTCCGCCGCCCTGGCCGGCACCCCCTACCCCCTGGATCGCCATTACACCGCCGAGTTGCTGGGTTTCGACCGGGTGACGGACAACTCCCTGGATGCGGTCAGCGACCGGGATTTTGCCATCGAGTTCTGTGCCGCCGGGGCCCTGATCATGACCCACCTGTCCCGTTTCTCCGAGGAGCTGATCCTCTGGGCCAGCGCCCAGTTCGGTTTCGTGGATCTACCGGATCGATTCTGTACCGGCTCTTCCATCATGCCGCAGAAAAAGAACCCGGATGTGCCGGAGCTGGTGCGGGGCAAGACGGGGCGGGTCAACGGCAACCTCATTGCTTTGCTGACCCTGATGAAGGCCCAGCCGCTGGCCTACAACAAGGACAATCAGGAGGACAAGGAGCCCCTGTTCGATACCATCGATACCCTGGCCGGCAGCCTGCGGGCCTTTGCCGACATGGTGCCCCATATCCAGGTTCGGGCCGACGCCATGCGCGCCGCCACCCGTCGCGGCTTTGCCACCGCCACCGACCTGGCCGATTATCTGGTCCGCAAGGGCATGCCCTTCCGGGATGCCCATGAAGTAGTAGGCCGGGCCGTGCGCCTGGGGGTGGAGACCGGCCGCGATCTGGCCGACATGTCCCTGGATGAGCTCAGAGGCTTTGCCGATATCATCCAGGCCGATGTGCACGATGTGTTGACCCTGGAGGGTTCTCTGGCTGCCCGCGACCTGCATGGCGGTACCGCGCCCCGCCAGGTCCGGATTCGCATCGCCGCGGCCCGGGAGCGCCTTGCCGAGGCCTGATCGCCCCCGGCGATTTCCATGAATGGATCCCGTTACGCCCCCGCCAAGGGGGCATGACGCGCTTGCGTCATGACGCTATCAGTCGCCTGTGCTATTTTGAGCTTATAGCCATAGGTTAAAAAGATATTGAGGCAGGCCGTTCGTGCCGGTTTCAAGAAGGATAATAAGGAGGATGAGATGGCGCCCCAATCCGTGCTGGTGGTGGACGATGAACCCAATATCGTCCTCTCATTGGAATTCCTGATGAAAGAAGCCGGTTTCGACGTGCGCGTGGCCCGGGATGGCGAAAGCGCACTGGAAGCCGTGCGGCAGCATCCTCCCCATGTGATCCTGCTGGATGTGATGCTGCCCAAGCGGGATGGCTACGATGTCTGCCAGACCATTCGTGCCAATCCCGAGTGGAAGGACATTCGTATTCTGATGCTTACCGCCAAGGGGCGTCAGATCGAAAAGGAAAAGGGCCTGGCCATGGGGGCTGATGATTACATCACCAAGCCCTTCTCCACCCGCGAGGTGGTGGAACGGGTGCGCGCCTACATGCCGGACACCGACAGCTAGGTTGGCGGCCCCGTGGACAAGCGCACCCTTGTTGCACTGCTCCTCTGGTCCCAGGTCCTCTTTGCCTATCTGGGCATGGTGGTGGTGGCCAATTTCGATGCCTTGACTCAGGGGGCGTTGCCGACCCAGTTGTTCGGGCTGCCCTTGCTGGCGGCACTGATCTTTGTCGCCCCCATCTACCTGACATGGTTCGCCCTGCGGCGCCTGGTGTTTCGCCCGGCACGGGTACTGAGTCGGGACGTCCGCGCCTTGCTGGAATCCCGTTCTGCCGAAGCGGAGATCAGCCTGCCCGCCCGTCACGCCATGGGCAGCCTGCCGGACAGTGTCGGTGCCCTGGCGGTGGCCTTGCGCGCCTCACGGCGGGAGATCCGCAGCGCCATGGCATCCGCCACGGCGCAGATCAATGAGCAGAAGACCTGGCTGGAAGTCATCCTTCAGGGTCTGACCGAAGGCGTGCTGGTGTGCAACCGCAACCACCAGATGCTGCTCTACAACCAGTCGGCCATCACCATCCTCAACGAGCCCGAGCGGGTCGGCCTGGGGCGGCCCCTGTTCGATGTCATCTCGAAGGCACCGGTGATGCATACCCTGGACCGCCTGGAATGGCGCCGCTGCACCCGGGGCGAGTCCCAGGCCGATCTGTCTGAATCCTTCGTCTGCACCAATGCGGAGGCCACCCGCATCCTGCAGGGGCGTATGGCCCTGATCCTGGATCCGCGGGGCGAAACCAGCGCCTATCTCATCACCCTGGTAGACATCTCCGCCGACGTGGAGACCCTGACCCACGTGGATGCCATCCGCCGTGCCCTGACCATGGAGCTGCGCGGCGCGGTAGGCAACCTGCGGGCCGCGGCCGAGACCGTGGACGCCCATCCGGAGATGTCCACCGGGGTCCGGCGTCAGTTCGAGCATGTGATGCGCAGTGAAAGCGAGCAGCTCAGCCGTCGCCTGGAAGATCTGGCCGCCATCTTCCGGGGCCATGCCCTGGGTCGCTGGCCCATGTCCGACATCTTCAGCTCCGACCTGATCAGTTGCGTGGCCCGCCGTCTGGAGGATCTGCCGAACCTGCGTCTGGTCCCGGTGGGTCAGCCCCTGTGGGTGCAAGGGGACAGCCTTTCCCTGGTGCGGGTGCTGGAGTGCCTGCTGCGGGAGCTGCACACGTTCTCCGGTGCCGACACCTTCCACGTGGAAACCCTGCTGGGGGACCGCCGTATCTACCTGGATCTTTCCTGGAAGGGCGAGGTGGTGCCGGCCAAGCAGCTCGACCAGTGGCTGGACATCTCCTGCGGCGAAGAGTTGGGCCACCGCACCGTGCGCGACGTGCTGGACCGCCATGGCATCGAGCTGTGGAGCCAGCAGGCGGGACTGCCCGGCGAGGCGCTGCTGCGCCTGCCCCTGATCGTGCCCAAGCGACCCCAGTTCCTGCCCGAGGGCGAGCGCCTGCCGCCCAGGCCCGAGTTCTACGACTTCGGCATCATGCGCGAACACGAAGGCACCCCGGAACTGGCCGATGTCCTGCTGGAGGACCTGACGTTCGTGGTCTTTGACTGTGAGATGACCGGCCTGGACCCGGTGGGGGGCGACGAGATCATCTCCATTGCCGGCATTCGCGTGGTCAAGGGTCGTGTGCTCACCGGCGAGACCTTCGAGCGCCTGATCAACCCGGGTTTTTCCATCCCGGCCGCATCCATCCGTTTCCACGGCATCACGGACGATCAGGTGCAGGACAAGCCCCCCGTCACCGAGGTGCTGCCTCTGTTCAAGGCCTTTGTGGGCGATGCGGTCATGGTGGCGCACAATGCCGCCTTCGACATGAAATTCATCAGCATGAAGGAAGCCCGGTGCGGCATCAGCTTCCCCAATCCGGTACTGGATACCCTGTTGTTGTCGGTGATGGTGGAGGACGAGGAGGAAGATCATTCCCTGGACGCCCTGCTGGAGCGTTACGGCATCCAGATCTCGGGGCGTCACACCGCCCTGGGGGATGCCGTCGCCACCGCCGCACTGCTGGTGCGTCTCATCGAGCGTCTGCAGTCCCAGGGCTTCAAGACCTTCGGCGAGGTCATGCGCTCTTCCAACATGGCCGCCCAGCTGCGTCAGCGGGAACATACCCTGACCCACCAGAACGGCAACGGGTCAGCCGTGGGGGCGTGAGGCCATGAAGCCGCCGCTGTCGCCGGAGGATACCCAGGGTGATCGGGGCCTGCGGATGACCCCGCCCAGCGGCGCCCGGGAGCGGTATGTGGCCGCCTTCATGCTGGGTCTGGCCCTGTTCTTCCCCCCCTTGCTGGCGGTCTTCGACGTGCCCGCCACCCTGTTGGGCATTCCGGTCCTGTTCCTGTATCTGTATCTGGCCTGGCTGGTCGTGATCCTGGTAGTGCTGTTGATCGTGCTCCGGACCCGCGGGGACGAGCCGGATGACCCGGCAACGGGGCGGGAGGAGGACACCCGGTGAACATGGGGCTGGTCATCGGCGTCTCCCTGGGCTACCTGCTGATCCTGTTCGGCATTGCCTACTGGGGGGACCGCCGGGCGGACCAGGGCCGCAGTGTCATCAACAACCCCTATGTCTACGCCCTGTCCATTGCGGTGTACTGCACCTCATGGACCTTCTACGGCAGCGTGGGTCTGGCGGCCCAGGGCGGCATCCATTACCTGCCCATCTATCTGGGGCCCACCCTCATGGCGGCGGTCTGGTGGATCGTGCTGCGCAAGATGGTGCGCATCTCCAAGGTCAACCGCATCACCTCCATCGCGGATTTCGTGGCCTCCCGCTACGGCAAGAGCCCCTTGCTGGGGGGGTTGGTCACTGTCATCGCTCTGGTGGGGCTGATCCCCTATATCGCTCTGCAGCTCAAGGCAGTCTCCGATACTTTCACGGTGATGGTCATGTACCCGGAGGTGACGGCCCAGGATCTGATGCACAGTGTCCCGTTCTACATGGATACCGCCTTCTACGTAGCGCTGATCCTGGCCCTGTTCGCCATTCTGTTCGGCACCCGGCACATCGATACCGCCGAGCATCACCAGGGCATGGTGGCGGCCATCGCGTTCGAGTCCATCGTCAAGCTGGTGGCCTTCATGGCCGCCGGCCTGGTGGTGACCTTCCTGATCTTCGGCGGGCCGGGGGATCTGTTCGGGCAGGCGGCGCAGCACCCGGACCTGGCCGAGCTATTTCGCGTCGGGGAGCTGGCGGACTACGGTAACTGGGTGGCGCTGATCCTGCTGTCCATGGTGGTGATCCTGGTCCTGCCGCGCCAGTTCCAGGTGGCGGTGGTGGAGAACGTGGATGAGCGCCATGTGAGCAAGGCCGCCTGGCTGTTTCCCCTGTATCTGTTCCTGATCAACCTCTTCGTGCTGCCCATTGCCTTTGCCGGGGTGCTCATGTTCGGCCAGGGTTCGATCCACCCGGACAGCTTCGTGCTGGCCCTGCCCCTGTCCCAGGACCTGCAGTGGCTGGCACTCATGGTCTTCCTGGGTGGGTTGTCGGCGGCCACAGCCATGATCATCGTCGAGACGGTGGCCCTGGCCACCATGCTCTGCAACGACCTGGTGATGCCCGTGTTGTTGCGCATCCGCTGGCTAAAGCTGCAGCAGCGCAAGGACCTCACCCGCCTGCTGCTGCATCTGCGGCGCTGGGGCATCCTGGTGGGCATCCTGCTGGGTTACGGCTATGTCAGGATCACCGGTGACATGGTCGCCCTGGTGGGGATGGGGCTGGTGTCCTTCTGCGCCGTGGCCCAGTTTGCCCCGGCCCTCATCGGCGGCATCTTCTGGAAAGGGGCCACCCAGAAGGGGGCGCTGGCGGGTCTGGTGGCCGGTTTTGCCGTCTGGCTCTACACCCTGCTGTTGCCGGCCTTTGCCCAGTCGGGCTGGCTGCCCATGGACTTCATTCACCAAGGCTGGCTGGGCATCGCCTTGCTCAAGCCCTATGCCCTGTTCGGACTGGAAGGGCTGGACCCCATCACCCACGCCCTGATCTGGTCCATGCTGGTGAACGTGGGGGCCTATGTGACCGTCTCCCTGCTCACCCGCCAGAGCACCATGGAGCGCATCCAGGCCAATCTGTTTGTGGATGTGTTCCGGCTCTCCGCCGATCGTTACGGCAGCTCCCGTTTCTGGCGGGGCACCGCCACCGTGCGGGATCTGCTGGACCTGCTGAAACGGTTCGTGGGCGAGGAGCGGGCGGTCAGGGCCTTTCATCAGTATGCCCGCACCCGGGGACTGGATTTTCGCCGGATGCGGGAGGCGGACGGCGAACTGATCCTCATGTGTGAACGCATGCTGGCCGGTTCCATCGGTACCGCCTCCGCCCGGGTGATGGTCTCCAACGTGGCCAAGGGCGACGTGGTCAGCCTGGAAGAGGTGATGGAAATCCTCGACGAGGCGAGCCAGGTGATCACCTACAGCCAGCAGCTGGAGGCCAAGTCACGGGAACTGGAGGCGGCCACCGCCGAGCTGCGGGCCGCCAATGCCCAGCTGCAGCAACTGGATCGCATGAAGGACGACTTCATCTCCACCGTCACCCACGAGCTGCGTACCCCGCTGACCTCCATCCGCTCCTTTACCGAGATCCTGCATGATCATCCGGATCTGGCGGCGGAAAAGCGCCAGGAATTTCTGGGCATCATCATCAGCGAGAGCGAGCGTCTGACCCGGCTCATCAATCAGGTACTGGATCTGGCCAAACTGGAGTCCGGGGCCATGCGCTGGCACATTCACCGGCTGGACCTGGTGGAGATCCTGTCCGAGGGGGCCACCACCACGGGCCAGTTGTTCCGGGACAAGGGGGTGGCCCTGGCCCTGGAGCTTCCGCAGGCCCCGGTCTACCTGCCCACGGATCGGGATCGACTGATGCAGGTGGTCATCAATCTGCTGTCCAACGCGGTGAAATTCACGCCGCCGCAGACCGGTCGGGTGGTGCTGCGGCTACGACCGGCCCGGGACGGGGGTGTACGGGTCGAGGTGGAGGACAATGGTCCGGGGATCCCGGCGGAGGCACTGCCCACCCTGTTCGAGAAATTCCGTCAGGTGGGCGATGCCCTCACCGACAAGCCGGAAGGCACCGGCCTGGGGCTGGCCATTTGCAAGAACATCGTGCAGCGGCTGGGGGGGCGGATCTGGGTGGAGACCGAGCCCGGCAAGGGCAGCCGTTTCATCTTTACCCTGCCGGTGCCCGAGTCCCCTGAAGGTACCGGCGAATAAGCCTCTTTGGGACCTGAGAAGCCGTGTGCGACCTTTGCCGTATTCAGGCCAGCAGACCTGCAAACCAGCTGCTCAGATCCCGGATCTCGTCAGCGCAGACGCTATGGGGCATAGGATATTCGTGCCACTGCACCACCGCCCCCAGGTCGCCGAGCAGTTTTGAAGTGTGGCGACCGAAGTCCACCGGGATCACCGGGTCAGCGCTGCCGTGGCCCATGAACACCGGCATCCCCCGGGCCCGCTGGGACAGCCCCACACCGGCCTGCCGTGCGTCGGGCATGTAGGTGGAGAGGGCAAAGATGCCGTCTACCGCCGGGCCTTCCGACAGCCCCGCCAGCAGGGCCACCGCCCCGCCCTGGGAAAAGCCTCCCAGCAGCACCCGGTCGTGATCCCGGCGGGCCGTTTCCACCATGGCCTGGATCAGGGAGACCGCTTCGGCCACCTGGGCATGGTCCTCGCCCCGGCCCGGGTCCAGGCTGAGAAAGTCATACCAGGCCCGCATGGGCATGTGGTTGTTGATGGTCACCCGCCGCATTGGGGCATGGGGGAACAGGAAGCGCACCGGAAGGCCCGGCGGCAGGCTGAGTTCCGGCACGATGGGTTCGAAGTCATGGCCATCGGCCCCCAGGCCGTGCAACCAGATGACGCAGGACCGGGGCGAAGCGCCGGTATCGATGACGACGGTATCAAGGGATGTGTTTTTCATGACCGATAGCATAGCTGCTTTGCTTTGTCCGCACTACGGACCCGGCAAGCGACAGCGGGGCCGTGCCCGGCGGGGATGAATCCGCTATCCTGTGTGCGGTTAATTCATCCAGCCTCCGATCACAGCGTGGAGCGATCAATGTCCCAGTTCAAAGGTTATTATCCCCTGGTTCGTCCCCGTCGCATGCGTCGCGACGAGTTCTCTCGCCGCCTCATGCGCGAGAACCGGCTGACCCCGGATGACTTCATTTATCCGGTCTTCGTGCTGGAAGGCAAGGGTCAGCGGGAGCCGGTGCCCTCCATGCCCGGTGTGGAGCGTCTGTCCATTGATCTGCTGGTGGAGGAGGCCCGCGCCTGCGCCCGCATGGGTATCCCCGCCATGGCCCTGTTCCCCGTGGTGCCCATGGAGAAAAAGAGCGAGGACGCTGCCGAGGCCTACAACCCCAACGGTTTGGCCCAGAACGCCGTGCGTGCGCTCAAGGACGCCGTGCCGGAGATGGGCGTGATCACCGATGTGGCCCTGGATCCCTTCACCACCCACGGCCAGGACGGACTCATCGACGAGACCGGTTACGTGCTGAACGATGAGACCGTCGACGTACTGACCCAGCAAGCCCTGTCCCATGCCGAGGCCGGCGCCGACGTGGTGGCCCCTTCCGACATGATGGACGGCCGTATCGGCGCCATCCGCGAGGTGCTGGAGGAAGGCAGTCACATCCATACCCGCATCCTGGCCTATTCCGCCAAGTACGCCTCCAGTTTCTACGGCCCCTTCCGTGATGCCGTGGGCTCCGCCGCCAACCTGGGCGCCGGCAATAAGTATACCTACCAGATGGACCCCCATAACTCCGACGAGGCCCTGCACGAAGTGGCCATGGACCTGGAGGAAGGGGCCGACATGGTGATGGTCAAGCCCGGCATGCCCTACCTGGACATCGTGCGGCGGGTGAAGGAGACCTTCGGTGTCCCCACCTTTGCCTATCACGTGAGCGGCGAGTACGCCATGCTCAAGGCGGCGGGCCAGAACGGTTGGATCAACGAGAAGGCCTGCGTACTGGAGGCCCTGGTCTGCATGAAGCGGGCCGGCGCCGACGGCATCCTTACCTACTATGCCCGCCAGGCGGTGGAGTGGATGGACTGATCATCCCAAGGAGCTCCGGCCATGGACCGTTACGCCGTCATCGGCAATCCCATCGGACACAGCAAGTCGCCCCAGATCCACAGCCTGTTCGCCCGGCAGACAGGCCAGGACCTCAGCTACGAGGCCATCCTGGCACCGACGGACGACTTTGCCGGTACCCTGCGTCGTCTGATGACCCAGGGCTATCGGGGGTTCAGCATTACCGTGCCGTTCAAGCACGAGGCCTTCGAGCTGGCGGGCCGGCTCAGTGAGCGGGCCCGCCGGGCCGGGGCCGTCAACACGCTGAAGGTGACGCCGGAGGGACTGTTCGGCGACAACACCGACGGTGTGGGACTGGTCGGCGATCTGAAGCGCAATCCGGGCGCGGCCCTGGCAGGGGCCCGTATCCTGCTGCTGGGGGCCGGTGGCGCCGTGCGCGGCGTGCTGGCCCCGTTGCTGGCAGAGCATCCCGAGAGTCTGCACATCGCCAACCGCACCGCGGAAAAGGCATCGGCCCTGGCGCGGGACTTTGCCGACCTGGGGCCGGTCTCCGGCGGCGGTCTGGATGGACTGGCCGGGCGTCATTTCGATCTGGTGATCAACGGTACTGCGGCGGGGTTGAACGATCAGGTGCCGGACCTGCCTAAGGACCTGCTGGCGCCGGGGGGGGGGTGCTACGACATGATGTACGGCGACAGTCCCACCGCCTTCGTGCGCTGGGGGCAGGCACACGGGGCCGGCTGGACCCGGGACGGCCTGGGCATGTTGGTGGAGCAGGCGGCGGAGGCCTTTGCCCTATGGCGTGGCCGTCGCCCCGATGCCGCCCTGGTGATGGCGGCCCTGCGACCCGGTTCATGAGCCGTTCATCCGCCGGATGCTAAAACCGCGACATCAAGTAAAACATCAGGCTGGAAAGCCACAGTAACCCCAACGAGGTTCGACATGCGCAAATCACTGCTGATCCTGCCCCTGGCCGCCGCCATGGTGCTGGCAGGTTGTACCACCCTGGATCCCTATACCGGCGAACAGAAGGTCAGTACCTCCACCAAGGGGGCCGCCATAGGCGCCGCCGCAGGCGCCCTGATCGGCAACGTCACGACCCGTCGTGACCGGACCAAGCGTGCCATGATCGGCGCCGGTATCGGTGCCTTGGCCGGTGCCGCCGTGGGTAACTACATGGACCGCCAGGAGTTGGAGCTGCGTCAGCGTCTGGAAGGCAGCGGCGTGAGCGTCACCCGCGTGGGTGACAACCTGATCCTCAACATGCCGGGCAACATCACCTTCGACGTCAATCGTGAGGAAGTGAAGCCGGACTTCTACGAAGTGCTCAACTCCGTGGCCCTGGTGGTCAAGAAGTACGATCAGACCGCCATCGAAGTGGCCGGTCATACGGACAGCACCGGCAGCGTACAGTACAACATGGACCTGTCCCAGCGCCGGGCCGACAGCGTGGCCCGTTACCTGGAAGGCCAGGGGATCTCCCGCGTCCGTCTGGACACCATCGGCTTTGGCCCCCATCGCCCGGTGGCGGACAACGGCACCACCCATGGTCGTTCTCTGAACCGTCGGGTGGAACTGACCCTGATCCCCCTGGCCATGTAACCGGTGCCGGCCTTCCGGAGCTTTCCGGCAGGCTGACGTGATCGCATTCCTCCCTTCTCCCTCCGAGGGAGAAGGGCCGGGGATGAGGGGGCACCTGTGACTACCTGCCCCCGGCGTGCCGGTTCTTCACCCGTACGTAATGTTCCGCCGAATATCGCAGGTGAGCCTTTTCCTCCTCCGTGAGCGGCCGCACCCGCCGGGCCGGGCTACCCCGCCATAGGTAACCGCTCTCCAGCAGCTTTCCGGGCGGCACCACGCTGCCGGCGGCCAGCAGTACCTCCGACTCGATCACCACGCCGTCCATGACGATGCTCCCCATGCCTACCATGACCCGGTCATGGATGGTGCAGGCATGCAGGATCACCTTGTGTCCCACCGTGACCTCATCACCTACCATCAGATCCCGTCCGCCGGGGGTATAGGGACCCTCATGGGTGACATGCAGCACACTGCCGTCCTGGATATTGGTGCAGGCCCCGATGCGGATGCGATTCACGTCCCCCCGCAGCACGCACAGGGGCCAGATGGAGCTGTCCTCGCCCAGGGTCACATCCCCGATCACCACCGCCGTCTCATCCACCCAGGCGCCGGCGGCGATCCGAGGCCGATGGCCTTCAAAGGCGCGGATCATCGTCATCAGGCCGCGTGCACGCTGCTGTGGGCGTGCCTTTCCTCCACCACCTGCGAGCTCAGCCCCAGACGCCGGAACAGGGTCTCGTCGTGGCTTTCAGTGGCGTTGGGGGTGGTGAGCAGCTTGTCGCCGTGGAAGATGGAGTTGGCACCGGCAAAGAAGCACAGGGCCTGCATCTCGTCACTCATCTCGCTGCGTCCCGCGGACAGGCGCACATGGGAATGGGGCATGATGATCCGTGCCACGGCCACGGTGCGCACGAACTCGAAGGGGTCCAGCGGCTCCACGCCATGCAGCGGTGTGCCTTCCACCTGTACCAGGTTGTTGATGGGCACGGATTCCGGATGTCGAGGCAGATTCGCCAATTGCTGCAGCAGGCCGGCTCGGTCGCGGCGGGATTCGCCCATGCCCAGGATGCCGCCGGAGCAGACGTTGATGCCGGCCTCGCGCACATGGGCCAGGGTGTCCAGTCGGTCCTGATAGGTACGGGTGGTGATCACCTCGCCGTAATATTCCGGGGAGGTGTCCAGGTTGTGATTGTAGTAGTCCAGGCCCGATTCCTTCAGGCGCCGGGCCTGCATCTCGGTGAGCATGCCCAGGGTCATGCAGGTTTCCAGTTCCAGCGCCCGCACGCCCTTGACCATCTCGATGATCTGTTCCAGGTTGCGGTCGTTGAGATTGCGCCAGGCGGCGCCCATGCAGAACCGCGTGGCGCCGTCATCCTTGGCCTTGCGCGCCTCGGCCAGTACCTCGGCCACGGGCATGAGCTGCTCCTTTTCCACCGCGGTGTCGTGGTGGGCGCTCTGGGAGCAGTAGCCGCAGTTCTCGGAACAGGAGCCGGTCTTGATGGACAGCAGACGGCTTACCTGAATGTGATTGGGATTGAACCGGCCCCGATGGATGGTGTGGGCCTCGAACAGAAGGTCGTTGAAGGGGCGTTCCAGGAGGGCGAGGATCTCGTCCATCTCCCAGTCGTGGCGCGTATCAGCCATGGTCAGGTTCCTCGGGAATTGCAACGTCGTGCCATTGTTCGCGGTTGATCCGGATGATGTCCCGGATCGACCAAGGGATGAGTATCGCGGCGGCCAACAGCCAGTAGAGCCGGTAATAGAGGATCTGCGGCGGGAAGAAGGTGCCGATCACGATGAGCGAGCCCATCAGGGCGTAATAGCGATAGGCTGCCTGCTGGGTGTAGTGCCCCACCCGGGGTTCCGGATGATGACGGTTGAGGGCGTAGACCAGCATGGAGCCGCCAAACCACAGCACCAGCGGGACGATGCCCATGATCGCGGCGATGATGGTGGCCATGCCCACGTCGCCGGTGACCAGGAACAGGGGCACGCCGGCGACGGTCACGGCAATGATGTTGCCGTAGTTGAACAGCTTGGCCGATCCGGCGCAGGCGCGGGCGGAGACGGTGCGGGGGGCGGCGGTATGGGACATGGGACCGGATCCGTGCCTGAAAGGGCTCTTGCGCTGTATCGAGCGGGTATCGTGAATACCCTGATCTGGTAGGCTATCGGGCCAATATACCGTATCAATCCACAAGGTGACAGGGATCGTGACCATGATTGCATCCTGGTTCGGGGGGCTGCGGGGCGCCCTGCTGGAAACCGCCTATCCGTCCACCTGCCTGCTGTGCGCGGCCCCCGGCCATGCCGGGCTGGACCTGTGTGCCGCCTGCCGGGCGGAATTGCCGCGCCCCGAACAGGCCTGTGCACGCTGCGGCCTGCCCCTGGAGTACCCGGCTCCCTTCTGCGGTCACTGCCTGCGCCGGCTTCCCCCCTTTGACGCCACCTGGGCCGCCCTGCTCTATGCCCCGCCGGTGGACGGCCTGATCGCCGATTTCAAGTTCAGTGCCCGCCTGCCCCAGGGACGTCTGCTGGGGCAACTGATGGCCGAAGCCCTGGCCCCTCGGATCAACGTCCCCGACTGCGTGATCCCGGTCCCCCTGCACCGTCACCGGTTGCGGGAGCGTGGCTTCAATCAGGCCCTGGAACTGGCCCGCCCCCTGGCGCGGGCGCTGGGATGCCCGCTGCACCATGGCGCCGTGATGCGGGTACGGGCCACGCCACCCCAGCAGACCCTGGCGGCCACCATGCGGCGGGACAATCTGCGCGGCGCCTTCCGCGTGCATCCGGGTTTCGAGGCCGGGCACGTGGCCCTGGTGGACGACGTGATGACCACCGGTTCGACCCTGCGCGAGATCGCCGTGGCCCTCAAGGTCCACGGCGTGAAGCGTGTGGATGTGTGGGTACTGGCGCGGGCAGCCTGATCAGCCGGCGCCGAACAGGTAGGCCCCGATGATGCCCGCGAAGATGGCCAGGCCGAACCAGTTGTTGTTCAAAAAGGCCTGGAAGCAGCCCCTGGGGTCCCGGCCATGGATCAGGTACTGCTGGTAGAGGGCCAGCAGGGCCGCGATCCCGAGTCCCAGGTAGAAGAACCCGCCCAGGCCGGCCTGCAGGCCCACCAGGGCGAGGGCCACCAGGGTCAGGGCCTGCAGGATGCCGATGATCAGGCGGTCGGCCTCGCCGAAGAGGATGGCGCTGGACTTGACGCCGATCTTCAGGTCATCCGGCCGGTCCACCATGGCATACATGGTGTCGTAGGCGGTGGTCCAGAGGATGGTGGCCAGGAACAGGAGCCAGGCCAGCGGCGGCGGAAACGCCCCCGTCTGGGCGGCAAAGGCCATGGGGACGGCCCAGCCGAAGGCGGCCCCCAGATGCACCTGGGGTAGATGATGGAATCGCTTCATGAAGGGGTAGCTGACCGCCAGTGCCAGAGCCACCACTGACAGGGCAATGGTCAGGGGGTTCATCAGCAGCACCAGGGCGAAGGCCGTCAGGGAGAGGGCCACCGTCACGCCCACCGCCTCCCGGCCACTGATGCGCCGGCTGGCCAGGGGCCGGTCCCGGGTCCGGGAGACATGGCCGTCGATGTCTCGGTCGGCAAAGTCATTGATGGCGCAGCCGGCGGACCGCATCAGGGCCACACCGGCCACGAACACGAACAGGATCAGCAGGTCGGGCATGCCCTCTGCCGCGATCCACAGGGCCCAGAGGGTCGGCCAGAGGAGCAGGAGGATGCCGATGGGACGGTGCAGACGCGTCAGCAGTGCATACTGGACGAGCCTGTCACGCAGATTCAGTGGGGCGGCGGCGGTATCCGGGTTCACGGGTTTCAAAGCGGGCTTGGTCCGTTATCTGCCAGGGGCTAAAGTGTAGCAAAGCCGAACGGAGCAGGAGAGCATCCATGCAAGATCATTATGACCTCATCGCCATCGGCGCCGGCAGCGGCGGCCTGTCCGTGGTGGAGCGGGCGGCCCACCACGGCGCGCGCTGCGCCGTGGTGGAGAAAGGCCCCCTGGGTGGTACCTGCGTCAATGTGGGCTGCGTGCCGAAAAAGGTGATGTGGTACGCCGCCGAGACGGCCCATCGGCTGGAGGATGCCCCCGGCTACGGTTTCAGGCTGGCTCGGGAGGGCTTTGACTGGACCGCACTGGTGACCAAAAGGGATGCCTACATTGCCGATATCAACACCTGGTATCGCACCTATCTGGAGGACTCCAGTGTCGACCTGATCCAGGGCACCGCCCGGTTCGTGGCGGAGCGCACCCTGGAAGTGGACGGGCGTCGGGTGACGGCGGATCACGTGGTGATCGCGGTGGGGGGGCGGCCCACGGTGCCGGATCAGCCCGGTGCGGAGCTGGGCATCACCTCGGACGGTTTCTTTGCCTTGCAGGCCCAGCCCCGGCGTGTCGCCGTGGTGGGGGCGGGCTACATTGCGGTGGAACTGGCGGGGATGCTGCAGGCCCTGGGTTCGGAGGTCTCCATGTACCTGCGGGGCGAGACCCTGCTGCGCCACTTCGACGCCATGGTGCGGGATACGCTGATGGAGCAGATGCTGGCGGCAGGCGTGAACCTGTTTCCCCGCACCCAGGTATCCCAGCTCATCGCCCACCCGGACAGCGTGGAGCTGCGCTGCGATCAGGGGGAATGCCGCGGGGTGTTCGATCAGGTGATCTGGGCCATCGGTAGGACCCCGGCCACCGCAGGGCTGGACCTGGAGGCAGTCGGGATAAACCTGGATGAACAGGGCTTCATTCCCACCGACGCCTTCCAGAACACTAACGTGGCGGGGGTCTATGCCATCGGGGACGTTACCGGCCGCGTCGCCCTCACCCCGGTGGCCATCGCGGCCGGCCGGCGGTTGGCGGATCGGCTGTTCGGCGGCCGGCCGGATCGCCATCTGTCCTATGAAAACATCGCCTCGGTGGTGTTCAGCCATCCTCCCATCGGCACCGTGGGCCTGACGGAGGACGAGGCCCGCGCCACCCACGGCAGTGCGGTGAAGGTGTATGCCACCCGCTTCACCTCCATGTACCACGCCATGACCGACCACAAGGTCCCCACGGCCATGAAGCTGGTGACGGTGGGGGCGCAGGAGAAGGTGGTGGGCGTGCATATCATCGGGCCGGGGGCGGATGAGATGCTGCAGGGATTTGCGGTGGCGGTGCGCATGGGCGCCACCAAGCAGGATCTGGATGACACCGTGGCCCTGCACCCCACCAGCGCGGAGGAGCTGGTCACCCTGCGGTGACCGGGAGCATTCTTGATGAAAGACCTTACTCCCCTGCTCCAGCAACGCCGGGCGGAACATCGTTACCGGCAGCGGCGGCGGCTGGACGGCCCCCAGCAGCCGGAGCAGCTCATCGACGGCCGACCGGTGCTGGCCTTCTGCAGCAACGACTACCTGGGGTTGGCCAACCACCCGGCGGTGATCGCCGCCTTCAAGGCCGGTGCCGACCGCTATGGCGTGGGGGCCGGGGCTGCCCACTTGGTCAACGGCCACACCCGCGCCCATGATCAGTTGGAAGAGGAGCTGGCCGCCTTCACCGGCCGTGACCGCGCCCTGCTCTTCTCCACCGGCTACATGGCCAACCTGGGCGTGGCCCAGGCCCTGCTCTGCCGGGGTGACCGGCTGCTGCAGGACCGCCTCAATCACGCCTCCCTCATCGACGCCGCCCGCATCAGCGAGGCCCGGCTGCAACGCTACCGACACGCTGATGCCCACGACCTGGCCCGTCTGCTGGCCCATGACCCTGAGCGGGAGACCCTGGTGAGCACCGACGGGGTGTTTTCCATGGACGGTGATATCGCCCCCCTGCCCGCCCTGGCCGATCTGTGTGCGCAGGCCGGGGCCTGGTTCATGGTGGATGATGCCCATGGCCTGGGTGTGCTGGGCGCCACCGGGGCCGGCACGCTGGAACACCAGGGCCTGGATCAGGCCCGGGTCCCCATCCTCATGGGCACCCTGGGCAAGGGGCTGGGCACCGCTGGGGCCTTCGTGGCCGGTAGCGAAGATCTGATCGAGACCCTCATCCAGGCGGCCCGCACCTACATCTTTACCACCGCCATGCCCCCCGCCGTGGCCGAGGCGGCCCGGACCGCCCTGCACCTGGTGCATGCGGAGCCGGAGCGGCGCGAGCATCTGCGCCGGTTGGTGCAGCGATTCCGGGCCGGGGCAGCGGAACTGGGACTGGCACTCATGGACAGCGACACCCCCATCCAGCCGCTCCTGGTGGGCGACGCGGCCACCGCCGTGGCCCTGAGCGAGGGCCTGCTGGCCCGGGGCTTGCTGGTGCCGGCCATCCGCCCGCCCACGGTGCCTTCAGGTACGTCCCGTCTGCGGGTGACCCTGAGCGCAGCCCATACCCCGGCCCATGTGGACCTTCTGCTGGAGACGCTCAAGCGACTTCAGCCGCCGGCGTAGCGGAATTTTCCATACGCCCCTCTTTTGCCGCCCTTGCTACACTCCACCCCATCAAAACAGTCCGTCATTGCATCCAGAACCCAGGAGAGAAGACGTCCCATGCCCAAGAAAGAGATCGATCTGTTTTCCAACCTCTATGCCGGCGCCCTGGACCTCAAGAACCGCATCGTCATGGCGCCCATGACCCGCTCCCGGGCAGACGATGAGGGCGTGCCCGGCGAGCATGCGACAACCTACTACGCCCAGCGGGCCTCTGCCGGCCTGATCATCAGCGAGGGTACCTACCCCTGCCCCATGGGCAAGGGCTACCTGCGTACCCCCGGCATGTTCACCGAGGAGCACGTGGATGCCTGGGCCCGGGTGACGGAGGCGGTTCACGCCGCCGGTGGCAGCATGGTGCTGCAGGTCATGCATGCGGGGCGCATCTCCGATCCCTCTTTCCTCCCCGCCGGCGCCACCCCCGTGTCCGCCTCCGCCGTGCGCCCGGAAGGTCAGTCCTTCACCCAGGACGGTATGAAGCCCCATGTCACACCTCGTGCCCTGGAGGTCAGCGAGATCCAGGACGTGATTGAGGACTTCCGCGTGGCCACCTCTCTGGCCTTCGAGGCCGGCTTTGACGGGGTGGAGCTGCATGCCGCCTCCGGCTATCTGCCGGAGCAATTCCTGTGCTCCGGTACCAATCGGCGCACCGACCAGTACGGCGGCAGCGTGGAAAACCGGGCCCGTTTTATCCTGGAGATCCTGGAAGCCATGACCTCCGTGCGCAGTGGCGACTACATCGGCATCAAGCTGGCCCCGGAGATGGGCTTCAATGACATCCGCGACGACAACCCCCAGGAGACCTACGGCTATCTGGTGGAGCAGCTGGACTACTACCGCCTGGCCTATCTGCACGTGGCCCTGTTTGGTACCGAGGTGGACTATCACGGCCTGCTGCGGCCCAGGTTCAAGGGCGATGCCTACCTGGCCGGTGGCGGTCTGACCCGGGAAACAGGCGAGGCCCTGGTCAAGTCGGGCAAGGCGGATGCCGCCGTGTACGGCACGCCCTTCATTGCCAACCCGGATCTGGTGGAGCGCTTCCGACGTAACGCCCCCCTGGCGGAGGCGAACCCGGATACCTTCTACACCCCGGGCCCGGAAGGCTATATCGACTACCCCACCCTCTAAGGT
This sequence comes from Ectothiorhodospira lacustris, assembly GCF_022227785.1. Taxonomy (NCBI): domain Bacteria; kingdom Pseudomonadati; phylum Pseudomonadota; class Gammaproteobacteria; order Chromatiales; family Ectothiorhodospiraceae; genus Ectothiorhodospira; species Ectothiorhodospira lacustris. The sequence continues at coordinate 35,113 of NZ_JAJNQM010000008.1, forward strand.
TTTTGCGTCCGTGTGCAGGCGCAGCCCGGCTCGTTGTTCAGGTCGGGTTGCGCCACGCCGCTCAGGATTCAGGGCAAAGGTTGTGGTTTTTATGACCCAAAACCCCTTTTATGCCCTTGTAATACGATGGCATACCGCTCCACAATCGGAAGTCTCAGGCATTGTCATGCAGTCGAACAGTTGTACCGGGAAGGCGGTATCACTGCGTCATTGAGTAACCTGCCGTCCGTATCCCGGAACAGATCATCCAATCTGATGGAGGGGTATCAGCGATGGTGGAGTTTTCCCTGATTGTCCTGTTTTTGATTGCCGCGCTGCTGTTCTATCAGCAGTACAACGCCCGTGTCTCCCTGCCCGCCCCCCGACCGGACTGCTACGGCAAATCCGAATCCATACTGAATACCGAAGAAAAAGGCCTGTTCAAGGCCCTGGAAGAGGGCCTGGGCGCCGATCACTACGTCTTTCCCAAGGTCATGGCCGCCAATGTCTTGGAGCTGAAGCCCAATCCCGACCAGCCCCTCAAGCAGGCCTCCCGCCAGCGCATCGCACATGAGTACTTCGATTTCGTTCTCTGCCGAAAGTCCGATCAGGCCGTCACCTGCGTCCTGCGCATGGAGGCCGCCGGCAGGGGGTTGACGGCACTACATGACTCCAATGTGTTTCTGGGTTCGGTCTGCCGGCACCTGGAACTGCCCTATGCGGTGATCCCCAGTGAGTCCGAGTATCAGGCCGGCGGCGTCAAGGCCCGGGTCGACGAGGCCATTGCCACTGCCAAGGCTCAAGCCAAGGCCAAGGCCAAGGCCAAGGCGGAGGCCAAGGCCAAGGCGGAAGCCAAAGCCAAGGCCAAGGTGGAGGCAAAAGCCAAGGCAGAAGCTAAAGCCAGGGCGGAAGCCGAGGCCAGGGCCGCGCAGAAGGCGGCGGCACAGAAGCCCAGGCCGCCCGCCCCTGAGCCCGCCCCAACCAACCCCGTCCCGGCTGTTGCCAAGCCCGACCCCAGCCCCGAGCCGGACACAAAGCCCCAGCCCATGCCTGAAGTGAAGTCCGCACCCAAGGCCCAGGCCCCCGCTCCGGTTGCCGCCGTCCCCGCCAAACCGGCCCAGGATGACCCGGCCAAGAAGGACGAGCCGCCGCCGAGCGCCTCGGCCTCGCGCAAGACCAGCGATGCGACGGCTGACGTGGTCAGTGCACCCGCCGGACAGGTTGCCTCCCCCCGCCAGCCCGCACCGGCCCGGCGCTCCGGAACGGCTGCAGCCAAGCCCCGTACGCCCGGCGCCAAGACCGGCCTCGCGGCCGCCAAGGCCAAGCGCACCCCCGCTACCCAGTCGGCGGCGGCCCGTGCCCGGAGCACTGCCCGGCGAGGCCCTACAACGAAGAAGGACTAGGCAAGCCCTGAGCCGGCATCTTGCAGTCACTCCCGCCTGGACTCCCGGTCGTCACTCCCGCGAAGGCGGGAGTCCAGGGTTTTGAGTCTCTCACTGACCCTTTCCGGGCCGGAATGAGCGATGAAGGGTCATGCCGAGCCGATGGCCTCCCCATGAGCATGGGTGTCTTTTGAACGTCGATCCGCGATACTGGCCGGTATCCGGCACATATAACAACCTGGGGGATGACCATGGAAGCCTTTGGAGTCTTCGCCACCACCATTGTGGTGGTTACCATCATTTTCATTGCCAAGGCGGTCAAGGCGGTGCCACAGGGAGAGAAATGGACCGTGGAGCGGTTCGGCCGCTATACCCGGACCCTGGAGTCGGGTCTCAGCATCATCGTGCCATTCATCGACAGCATCGGCCGCAAGTTGACGGTGATGGAGCAGGTGCTGGATGTGCCGGCACAGACGGTGATCACGAAGGACAACGTGGCCGTGGTGGCCGATGGGGTGGTCTTTTTCCGCATCGATGATGCCGCCTCTGCCGCCTATCAGGTGCGCAACCTGGAAGAGGCCATCGTCAATCTCACCACCACCAACCTGCGCTCGGTCATCGGCTCCATGGACCTGGACGATACCCTGTCCAACCGCAGCAAGATCAACGATGTCCTGATGGGCATCGTCGACGATGCCACCAATCCCTGGGGCGTGAAGATCGTCCGTATCGAGATCCGTGACCTGAAAATGGAGCCGGAACTGCAGAAGGCGATGAACATGCAGATGACCGCCGAACGCAAGCGCCGGGCCCAGGTGCTGGAGGCCACCGGCAGACGGGAGGCGGAGATCCTGCAGGCGGAAGGAGAAAAGCAGGCCGCCATCCTGCGGGCCGAGGGGGAACGGCAGGCGGCCTTCCTGGAAGCCGAGGCCCGCGAGCGCGAGGCCAAGGCCGAGGCCGAGGCAACCCGCGTGGTGTCCGAGGCCATCGCCGCCGGGAATATCCAGGCGGTGCAGTATTTCCTTGGCATCAAGTATGTGGAGGCCCTGCAGCAGATCGGCAAGGCCGACAACTCCAAGTTGGTCCTGATGCCCCTGGAGGCCTCCGGTATCACCGGGGCCGTGGCAGGTATCACCGAACTGGTGCAGCAGATGGGGGCGGACAACAAGGCCCTGCCCTCCGGCTCATCGGGCAAATAGGGCAGGGGGATGCTGCAGACCGTACTGACCAATCCCTGGTTCTGGCTGATTGCCGGCGTGATCCTGATGGGGCTGGAGATCCTGATCCCCGGGGTATTCCTGCTCTGGATCGGGCTGGGCGCCATGATCTCGGCCTTCTTCGTGGCCCTGCTGCCGGATCTGCCCTTTGCCTGGCATCTCATGGGTTTTTCCGTGACCATGCTCGGCTCCTGCGGCCTGGGTTTCTGGCTGCAGCGACGGGGCAGGGCGGCCCAGGGCGATGCCCCGGTGATGAATCGGGAAATAGATGCCTTGCTCAACCGGGAATACATCGCCGCCACGGACTTCGTGGCGGGCCGGGGCCGGGTGAGGGTGGGGGATACCACCTATGCCGCCCAAGGGCCTGATGATGTAAAGGCGGGGGACCGGGTGCTGGCCTTTGCCCGCGACGGTATCCGGCTCCGGGTCAGGCCACTGCACGCCGAGGAGGGTGTCGCAACCGACTGACGGCCGCGCTGCATTCCTTGCCAGACACCATCACACCCCCAACCACTGCAACAGCTGGTAATACAGGGGGATCCCCACGATCACGTTCACCGGGAAGGTGAGCCCCAGCGCGGCGAGCATGGCCAGGCCGATGTTGGCATCGGGAATGGCGGCACGAATGGCCGCCGGCGCGGCGATATAAGAGGCGCTGGCGGTCAGCGCGGTGAGGATCAGCACGGAGCCGGCGGGCAGTCCCAGCAGCAGGCCCGTGACCAGGCCGATGGCGCCCAGCAGGAACGGGGCGATCACGGCAAAGCAGAGCAGGCGCCAGTGCTGCCAGGGGATGGGGCGCAGGGTCTCGGCGGCCGTCAGGCCCATCTCCAAGAGGAACAGGGCCAGCACGACCATGAAGGCGTTGGTGAGCAGATCCGTCACCGCTGCACCTTCCTGGGGGCCGTAGAGCAGCCCGATGATCACCCCGCCCACCAGCAGGATCACCCCCCGATTGGTCAGGGTTTCATGCCACAGCCCGCGCATGCTGGCGGCCGCCTGGGCGCCGCAGTAGCGCCGGTAAAGGATGATGGCCACGACGATGGCCGGCAACTCCATCATCACCAGATACAGGGTCACTTCGGCGCTGATGGGTAGCTGCAGTCCTTCGGCAAAGGCCAACGCCACCGCAAAGGTCCCCGCGCTCACCGAGCCGTAGTGGGCGGCCATGCTGGCACTGTCGGCCACCGACAGCCGGATCACCCGCATCAGCAGCGGCATGAGTATCAGCGGAATCAGCGCCCCCAGCACCGCCACCGCCAGCAGATCCTGAATCACCGATAGACTGACATTGCCATGCAGCGCCATGCCCCCCTTCAGGCCGATGGTGAGCATCAGCAGCAGGCTGAGGGTGTCGTAAGCGGCCTTGGGAACGGTCAGGTCGGATTTCACCAGGCCGGCCACCAGGCCGAGCAGGAAGAACATCACCACAATATCGGGCATGGGCGTCGGAACGGTTGCTTGGGCTGGTGCGGATTTTGAGGCCAACGGCCGGCGGATGCCAGTACCGGGGGCCTGCCATCAGCCGGTCTTGATGACCACGATGGCCGTCACCACCAGCAGGATGCCTGCCCAGCCGATGGTGTTGAGCCGCTGGCCGAAGCACCAGAGTCCTCCCAGGGCGGTGCCCAAGATGCCCAGGGCCCCCCAGGTGGCATAGGCAATCGCCAGGTCCATGTAGCGGATCGCCTGGGCCAGGAGCGTGAACGCGCCCAGTACCAGCAGGATGGCCAGCACCCCCCAGAGCTTTTTGCGAAAGCCGTTGGACAGGGTCAGCAGCAGGTTGGCCGCCACATCCAGGGCCGCGGCGAGGGCCACCAGGGTGAAGGGCAGCAGATGTGTGGCTGACATATGGGATGATGCCTCTTTCTTGGTTTTGGTCAGACGGGTTTTTGGTCAATCAGGCTGACGCTTCAGGACGCTTTTCGCCGGCATTGATCATGATGATCCCCACCACGGCCAGACCCAGGCCGATCAGCTCCTGGGTAGACAGGGTACTGCCGAACACCAGCAGGGACAGGGCCGTGATCAGGGTGATGCCAAGCCCCTCCCACATGGCGAAGGCCACCCCCACGGGGATCTTTTTCACCGCAAAGCCTAGAAAAATATAGGAAAAAATGATGCATACATACATGATCAAATAACCGGTGATGCCGGCACCCTCACTCAGAAAGTTCATGGTGCTGACACCGGATACCTCGGTCACGATGGCCAGCATTAGGAACATCCATGCCAATCTCATGGCGCGTCTCCAAAGGTTGCGGGACCGGGGATGCTACCCGGCGGGTGCGATCGGGCATAATCGCTGAGCGTCGGAAAAACTGACTCATAAGCGCCCGTAACCCTGCTGGAGGACCGCCCGTGACCCTGGCCCAGATCCAAGAATTCGTGCTCGTTTGCCGCCATGGCTCCATTGCCGCCGCGGCTCGCACCCTGGGCAAAAGCCGGGGTGCGGTGAGCATGGGGATTGCTGCGCTGGAAGACCATTTGGGGGTGACGCTGTTCGAACGCAGCGGCAATCAGGTGAAGCCGACTCCCATCGGCGCGGACCTGCTGGACGACTGTCAGCGCATCGTCTCCCTGGCCCAGTCCCTGGAGCAGCGTTGTCGTCGTCATTTCCAGGGGGAAGAGCGGATACTGCGCATCGCCCGGGATGATGCTCTGCCCGAGGCCTTCTGGCGGGAGATCGTCATCCGCCTGTCGCGACGCTTCCCGAATCTGGATTTGTGCTTTGGGTTGTCCACCATGGCAGAGCTGGACGCCATGATCGCCAGCGGCGAAGTGGACCTGGGGATCGGCCTGCGGCGCGTATCCTCCAGACCATCAGCGTCGGAGGCCGTGGTGCTGAGTCCGGTGCAGGTGATGATGGTGGCCGCCGCCGGCCATCCCCTGACCCTGCTGCAGCAGGTCTCGGAACAGGATCTGAGGGACTATCCCTTCATCGGGCAGGCGCACTTCACCGCCCAGGGGCTGCGGGTGACGGACGGGCAGACCGCCAGGCAGGTCGGTGTGAGCCATTTTGAGCTGATGCGCGACATGGCGGCGGAAGGCATCGGCTGGACCTGGCTACCCCAGCCCCTGGCCGCCGACTACCTGGAGACGGGGCGACTGGTGATCCCGAAGCATGCCACCGCCGTACGGATGGATGAATACGTGGCCCTCAAATCCCGACACTATCGGGAGGGTCAGGTTACCGACTGGCTGCTGGGGCAGGTACGGGAGTATCTGCGCCGAAGCGAGTCCGGCGGATGATCAATGTCTCATCAGATGCTCGGCCACGGCCTGATAGGCGGGCAGCGAGTTCGGATCGATCTTGGCATTGCCTGCCGTGGGGAAAGACGAAAAACGCACGATCACCATCTCGGCGGTCGGATCCACATAGATGGTTTGCCCGTGGACGCCGCGTGCCGCAAAGGCACCATGCGGGTTGTGAAAAATCCACCACATGCTACGGTAGCTGCCGCCGTCAAGGGTGGCATACCCCGCTTTTGCAAAGGCTTCCTTGTCGCCACCGGCGCGAATGCGCGCCACAACCTCTTTGGGAAACAGCCGTTGCCCGTTGATCTCGCCGCCGTTGAGCATCAGCACGCCGATTCGCCCCAGGTCACGCAGGCCCGCGCTTAATCCCCCGCCCGCGAAGGGAGTGCCCTTGCCGTCAATGGTCATGTAGGCATCCTGCTCGGCGCCCATCCTGCTCCAGATGCGCTCTGACAGCAGTTCCGCGATATTCCTGCCCGTCAGTCGCGAGATGATCCAGCCGAGGGCATCCGTGTTGATGGTCCGGTACCCGAAAGTCTGTCCATGAACCCCGTCCTGCCCCACGGTTTGAAGATACTCGAAATAACCGTTGGGGCCTTCATACCCCTCGGGTTTCGGCAGCGGACTCGCGGCGGCGGAATAGGCCCATATGTCGGCCTCGGGGTCGGCATAGTCTTCGCTGTAATCGAGAGCCGTTGTCATATCCATGACCTGACGCACGGTGGCCTCGCCAAACGCACTGCGGGAGAGTTCCGGGACAAGGTCGGCCACTTTGGCGGTGTCATCAAGCTCCCCCTCCGCCACGAGAATCTCGGCCAGCAGTCCCGTCAGAGACTTTGTCATGGACATCGCCGCGTGCTGGCTCATTTCGTCGAGACAGCCGAAGTACCGTTCGTAAACCACCCGGTCCTTATGGATGATGAGCATGCCGTCGGTGTAATTGGCCGATAGCGACGCCTTCCATGTCATTGGCTCATCACCATCAAGCGGTGTGAAACGCACGGCATCAATGCTATCGTCAAGGGCGTACGTCAGTGGTACCGGCGCACCGATGCCGCGGCTGACTTGCTTGGTCGGCAGTAGCTCGCGTATGTGGCACACCGTCCAGCGGAGCTTGGGAAAGCCGAAGTAATCGGACTCGGGGTGTGTGATCAGCTTTTCGGGGGGCGGCGGAAAACCGGTCATCCAGCCCAGCCTTCCCGGGTCCGAATGTTCAGCGCTCAATGGTGGGTCGGATTGCGCCACCGCGGGTTTGAGGCCGTCGGAAAAGGCCAGAACGATGATGAATGCCACAAGCGCTTTACAAATTGGACCTGACATGACGAGTCCTCCGTACAGCACTGATCACCGGAGTGATTGTTCGGGTTGGTTCGGGTTCTGAAACCCAAAGACGCCGTGCGATGACAGGGCCGGATCAGTCGGTGAATGGTTGAGTGGTTTTGGTGCGAGACGGTATATCATCTTATTTGAACGGCCTTGTCCGTGGGATGCCGCTCCCGGTAAGTCCATGATGGCCCTTTGAAGGAAATGCCCATGCTGAAACCATTGTTGATGAGTGCGATTTTGCTGGCCACGATCGGTACCCTGTCGGCGTCCGAGATCGTGGATGCGAAGGATCCGGAAAAGATCCGCCAGCTTGCCCAGGGGTACGGTTCGGCGACCCTGACCACCGACAGCGCGGGTGATCCCATGATCCGCGGGCGCATCGACGGTACGGGTTATACCATCATGTTCTACGGGTGCTCGCAAAACCTCAATTGCAAGAACATTCAGTTCACCAGTGCTTGGCAGACCAATGGCCAGTACACGCTGGAAGACATGAACCAGTGGAACAGGATCGCCCGTTTCGGCAAGGCCTATCTGGATAATGAGGGTGATCCCGTGCTGGAGATGAACGTGAACCTGGATTTCGGCGTGACCGGGCGCAACCTGGACGACACCCTGGACTGGTGGCGCGTGGCGCTGCTCAAGTTCCGCAGTGAGGTGCTGACGAAGTAGCCGCTGCATGACACGAGCCTTCCGCGGGTCAATGGGTGCTGATGGCCACCTTGAGCACCCCGTCGCGCTGATGGGAGAACAGGTCGTAGGCGTCCACGATCTGATCCAGGTGGTAGCGATGGGTGACCATCGGTCCCAGATCCAGGCGGCCGTTGGCGATGATCTGCATCAGTCGACGCATGCGTTCCTTGCCGCCCGGGCAGAGGGAGGTCACGATCTTGTGGTCACCCAGGCCGGCACAGAAGGCATCCAGGGGAATGGTCAGGTCGCTGGAGTAGACGCCCAGGCTGGACAGGGTGCCGCCCGGCTTGAGTACCCGCAGCGCCGCTTCAAAGGTAGACGGCAGGCCCAGTGCCTCGATGGAGGCGTCCACGCCGCGACCACCGGTCAGTTTCAGAATTTCCGACACCACATCCACCTTGCGAAAATCCAGCGTCACGTCGGCCCCCATCTGCCGTGACATCTGCAGGCGCTCATCAACACCATCCACGGCAATGATCATGCCGGCACCGCGCAGGCGGGCACCGGCAGTGGCACACAGGCCGATGGGACCCTGGGCAAAGACGGCGACGATATCACCGATGCGGATATCCGCCGACTCGGCCCCGGCAAAGCCGGTGGACATGATGTCCGGGCACATGAGTACCTGCTCGTCGGTCAGTCCATCCGGCACCGGGGTCAGGTTGCCCTGTGCATCGGGCACCAGCAGGTACTCCGCCTGGGCGCCATCAATGGTGTTGCCGAAGCGCCAGCCACCCATGGGTTTGTAGCCATGGGCATGGTGTCCACCATCCTGGGCACAGCAATGGTCCTGGCAGGCGTAGGAGGTGAAACTGGGGCAGATGGCCCCCGCAATGACACGCTGCCCCTCCGCGTATCCTTGCACATTCGCCCCCAGCTTCTCGATGATCCCCACCGGTTCGTGACCTATCGTCAGGCCCTTGACCACCGGATACTCACCCTTGAGGATGTGCACATCGGTGCCGCAAATGGTGGTTGTGGTGATGCGTATCAAGGCGTCATTGGGTCCCACGGCGGGGATCGGTTTGTCCTTGATTTCAATGCGGCCGGGTTCCACGAACACGGCGGCCTTCATCATGTTGGCCATGGCTCCACCTCCTCGTTTGCGCTCACTACGAGTTAAGCAGAAAACGAGGGTACCGGTGGGCGCCGGCCCGCCGACGAATGCTGGCCATGGATAGGTATTGCTGCTTTTCCGGCGCTCCATGGTCATGTGAGGTACTGCATGGAACTCAATAAAGGTAGGACCAAAAAGTCGTTGCTATGGTGGCAGTGGCTCGCTAGCGTGAATCGTATGCGTTCCTGTTTTTGATGAGTCCCAATGGCGCTATCCCCAGAGCGGCAGCAGGTGCTGCTAGCCGAGTGATTGGCGGCCACCTTGTGGGTGAAGGTCCTGATCCGCATGGGCCAGGCCCTGGCCGACACCGTGCGCCGGGGGGATGTCATGTGCCGCTATGGCGGGGAAGCGTTCGTGGCCCTGTTGCTGGGGGCAGGCGAGGCACTTTACGCGGCCAAGTCCGGGGGGAAGGATCGGGTGGTGGTGGGGTAGCCGGCGCTGGAAGGGCTGGATCAGGTCAGCAAATCACCGTCCGCGTAATACCAGCGCCCATCGATGCGCACAAAGCGACTGCGCTCGTGCAGGCGGACACCCTTTCCGCCAATCCGGGACCGGGCCACGAATTCCACCTGACCGGTCTCATCCTCCAGCCCGCCCCCTGAAGTGGCGCGGACGCTCAGACCCAGCCACTGCTGGCCTGCCTCCAGTTCCAGCACCGAAGGACGGGTCCCCGGCAGCCAGGTGTCCAGCAGATAGTCCGTATGCCGCTCCACAAAGGCCGTGTAGCGCGAGCGCATCAGGGCTTCAGCGGTTTGGGGGATGGATTCACCGTCCAGAAAGGGACCGCAGCAGCCTTCGCGGTTAAGGCCGGAGCCACAGGGGCAGTGTGTAGGTCCACCCCGGCGGGGGTGCTTGCGTTTTGCCATGCCGTGGTTCCTGAAACTATCCAAGTTGGGATACGCTCGATCATCGCAGAGTTGATGGGGGCATCACCATGAAACTGGGATACACCATTTTGTACGTCGAGGACGTCCGCAGGGCGGTCGCCTTCTACAACCAGGCCTTTGGCTTTGACACCCGCTTCGTGCACGAGTCAGGAGACTTTGCAGAGCTGGCCACCGGCACGACCACCTTGGCCTTTTCATCCCGCCAGTTGATCCGGACCCTGGGCAAGACCCCACAGGCCCCGGATCCGGAGCAGCCCTGCTTTGAGATCGCCGTGGTGACCGACGACGTACAAGCCGCCCTGGACAGGGCACTCGCCGCCGGAGCCACCCTCAGACAGACACCGGAAGAGATGCCCTGGGGGCAAACGGTGGCCTATGTCTGTGATCCGGAAGGTTTCCTGGTGGAGATCTGTACGCCGGTGAGTACATGAGGGGGAGCCGTCTCCATTTTCGCATGGTCGATCCGCAGGGCAATGGCCAAACCCAGTTGCCCGGTCGTCCCGGATGGCAGACATGACCTGAAACAGGACATGCGTCACAAAATCGGCTAGGCTCGAATCCAGAATCACCCAGCGGGGCGACATGGAATACAGGGAAACCGTGCGGCCTGGACGGAGTAGGGCCGCAGGGAATGATGGCTGTCCCGGTTCTGCGGGCGGTTTTTGAAGATTAATCATGAAATTTGGCGAGAATTCGTCACGGATTCAGGTCAAAGCGCACAACCCTGAAATCGATCGGCTTGAAGCAGAAGTTGTTCGACTGCCCGGCGGAACATGCGGTCATCGCCACCAATAAGGGCATCTCGGCCTGTAGGCGAATGAAGTCCCCTGCCTTGCTAAGTGGCGGGAGTACGCGAAACGCTCCGGTTGTGGCGTCTATCGCGACATGCATGAACACGTTGAATGCGATGGGTATGCGATCCACTCCGATGTGGTAGGGGGCCAAGGCCGCCGCCAGATTGCCCTCGCAGCCCGGACGTCCCTCGGTCTCCCCATATATGATCCTGAAGGTGTCTTTCGAGCAGGGGGTCAAAGTGAAGTCGTGTCGGCCGCAGGTGTCCTCCAGAATCGTGAACATGGGGCGGCTGCGGTTGGAGTAGAGGACGTCGCCCGTGGTGAGCCATAGGCGGGAGGCATAGTCAAGAGATCGACCGGAAGACAGATACTCCCCATGATCCGAGCGCCCAAAGGCGACCAGGTCGCTCACCTGCTGGCCTTCGGGATCGATAATGACCAACTCATCACCCATGGACAGCTCGACCGTCTGCGCCGAGCAGGGCGGAATTCTCACTGTGGCCACACCCGATTTCATGGTTTTGGCTTGAAATCAAACGGGCACCGCCAACTGGCTTCCACCTCACGGCCACTGTACTGCCGGGCCTCACTCGCATCGCCGAAGGCCGCCAGATTGGGATTCACAGAGCCTTGCAACTCCATATCGCGTGACCGAGTGGCCGCCTGCATCTTCTCATAGCGTCCATCCTCTTTCAGCTTCTGGAACTGGCGGTGAGAATTGAACACCAGCACCGGATGGCTGAAACGCCTGGCGAGTCGCGAGGCATGCGGGTGGAGCCCAATCAGGAAGAACGGATGCCCGGCAATGCTCATGCTGAAAAGCGGGCTTTCAGCATCACTGCTGACATCCTCGGCAGGAAGGTGGCCCGCCAAGACATCAAGCTTGTGGATTCGCCATAACTGTGACCACATCAAGGACTCAAAACCTAGCTCACTCATATCGATTGGTCCGCGGAATATCACGACGTAAGAATGCACTATATTCTTGTCGTCAGTACTCGCTTCGATCTTGTCAATAAACTGGGCAATCCCATCGAGTATCACCCGGTCATTGTCGGGGTCACCCAATACACCGAACTCATGGGTTTCGATCGAGCCTTGGGCCAAGGCCAACCTGGCGCCCACGCAGGGGAAGGTGTCGCTACCGATGAACTCCAAAAAGCTTTCGCATAGATCGGGGATTGGTATGTGGGGGGATGTCTTAGCGCTCAGGGCTTCAGTACGGTTCATCAGCTTGTCTTTCATTCGCAAAGGGGGGAACAGCGATACGCAGTGGCTGTGACAGTCAGTGCGTGCAGGCGAGCCCCTATGGGAAAGGGAGATGGTCGCCATGCCGGTTGGTCGGCAAGCCGGCGCCGCGCTCAGCCTTGGGTCACTTCCCGAAAGCCTACCTGCCAGGAAAGACTAGCGTTATGTGCGAGCAAGGTCTGTGCGGTGTCCCACGCACTCCAGCGGGTCGCTGTGGCAACGGTTCAGCATCGACGCCCGGGTGCATGCTCTGCGGGGGGCAGGTACGTCCTGAATGATCACCCCCATGACGCCATGGGTGCCCAAATGCAGTAGTACAGGTGTACTTCCACAACTCACCCCGGCCGGCCATCCACCCGGGGGCGCCAGAGCATGGGGCCGTAGTAGAGCGCCCACGGGGTGATGAAGGCCAGCCAGATCAGGGCCGAGGCCAGATTCATGGGCCCGATGGCTCCCGACGGCAGCCAGGGCAGGTCGGCGGTCACGCGGGTGAGGGTGGCACCGGAGAGTGCCAGGAAGCAGGCCCAGGTGAAGCCATTGACCTGGAGGGCGCGCCCCGAGTGCCCCAGTGTGACCCGGGTGGCCATGCCCAGGGTCATGGAGGTGATGAAGCCCAGGGCCAGTGCGTGCTGCGGGGAGTGACCAAACCACCATTGGCCGGTCAACATCAGTATCAGGCTCTGCACCCCAAAGAACAGCATGCCCACCGCCAACCAGGCCCAGGCGATGTGCAGCACGGCCAGGAGGCGGTGATCCAGGGCGCGGCGGAAACCCCAGTGCCAGGCGTGATGCAGCGCCAGGAAGGCGAGGGCGAAGTCGGGGATGAACCGCCATTGCCAGTGTCCCGTCAAGGTCAGGATCACATGACCGACCACGGCGATGGCCATGAGTGGCAGGGACCAGCGGGGCTGCACCATGGTGTAGGGTTTGAGCACGAAGTTGGAGAAAAACGGGATCATGCGATGGCCAACGATCACCAGCACCGGGATCAGGAACAGCCAGAATCCCGACTGCAGGGAGAAGGCGTACCAGAATTGGGAACCCTCGAGCCTCCAGACCAGCCAGCTTGCGGCTCCCAGCCACCCCAGCATCAGGGCCGCGTTGAGCCAGGTCTCGTAGGTGCGGTCGGTGGCCGGGGCGCGAAGATACACCGCCCATAGAGCCGCCATGGCCCAGGCCCATCCGGCCAGATAGAGCACGATGCCTATTGTGACCCACGCGCCCTGGGTGAACAGCCCCAGATAGAAGAGCGCCATGCCGCCGGTGAGTGCGGCCCAGGCCGGCACGTAGCGGGACCGGGGGATTTCGTTACCGTTCATCCAGCGCGGATAGGTGGTCATGAGAAATCCGAACATGAAGAACGGAAAGATCCCATAGAGCATGAGAAAGGGGTGCAGGGCAAAGCCAGGCACGTTCAGGGTGAGGGGCGACCACCAGGTGGTGTATCGCCCGGCCAGCTCGATCCCCCAGTAGATGACGGTCAGTACCAGCTGGATCATGCCGGGCAGGAACATCAGCCGATGCGGGGCGGCGCTGTAATGGTGCCAGGTCTGTTTCATGAAGGTGGGCATGCGGGCACCGTAGGCAGGGGGTTAAAGGGGAGGGTCAGATATCGTGGAGGATTGTCGCGAGTCTCTGACCCGGCAGCCCTTGACCTTGGTCAATCCTGCTGGGTAGCAAGGCGGGGCTCTCCTTCGGGCCAATAAACCGGGCGGGTCTTGTCACTCGTTGCGCCGCGACGGGAATAAGATGTCCGCCAGGGTAGGCGATGTGCGGGTCGCGCCCACGATCACCGTGCGTATCAGCGGCTGCCCCAACGGCTGCTCCCGGCCGTTACAACCTGTACCTGGGCGCCGGCTTTGACGGCTCGCGGCTCAACCGACTGGCGCTGGATAACGCCAACGAGGCCGACATCCTGAAATACCTGGATGGGGCCTTTGCCCATTTCGCCGCCGGACGTGAGCGCGGCGAGCACTTCGGCAATTTCCTGGTGCGCTCGGGGTTTGTGGCCCCGGCGCATCATGGTCGCGACGTCAATCTCATCAGGGATCACCGGGAAGAAGCGGTCGACTCGTCAGCGCTATCGCCGCAAGCCACGTCCTGCTCAGTTCCGCTCCAGTGCCAGGGCCACCCCCTGGCCACCACCAATGCACATGGTGACCACGCCACGGGTCAGGCCGTCGCGCTGCATGGAATGGAGCAGTCGGGTGGTGAGGACTGCCCCCGTAGCGCCGATCGGGTGGCCATGGGCGATGGCTCCACCCTCCACATTGACCCGCTCCTCGTCGAGTCCCAGATCACGCAGGATGGCAACGGCGATCGCGGCGAACGCCTCATTGATCTCCCAGCGCTCCACCTCATCCGTCGACCATCCCGCCCGCTGCAGGCACTGCTTGACCGCCGGCACTGGCCCCATGCCGAACATGCCGGGCTCCACACCGCCAACACCATAAGCGGCGATGCGTGCCACCGGGGTCAGGCCGTGCCTGGCAGCGGCGTCTTCCCCAGCGATAACCATGGCCGCAGCGCCGGTATTGATGCCGGGGGCGTTTCCGGCGGTGATGGTGCCATCCTTGCGGAAGGCAGGGCGCAGCTTCTGCAGGCCTTCCATCGTGGTATCACCACGGTTGTGCTCATCGGCATCAAACTGCCGGGTGGTCTTTTTATCCGAGAGGTCGATCGGCGTGATCTCGGCGGCGAAATGACCGGCTGCCTGGGCCTGGCTGAAACGCTGCTGAGAGCGCACCGCCCACGCGTCCTGCACCTCTCGGCTGATGCCATATTGCTCGGCGAGATCCTCGGTGTGCCAGCCGGCATGCTCACCCGAAAAGGCGTCATTGAGACCGTCACTGAGCACCGCGTCCAGTAACTGACCATGGCCGAGGCGATACCCGGTACGGCCCTGCATGAGCAGGTAGGGGGCACGATCCATGTTCTCCATGCCGCCGGCAATGGCCGTGTCGACGAGGCCGAGTGCTATCTCCTGAAAGGCGCTGGCAATCGCCTGAACACCCGAGCCACAGACCCGGTTGACCGTGAGCGCGGGTGTCTGGGCCGGTATCCCGCCATGGATCGAGGCTTGGCGGGCAGGATTCATCTTGCATCCGGCCTGGATGACATTGCCCAGGATGACGGTATCAACGGCCTCTGGCGACAGCCCGGACCGCTCCAGGGTTGCGCGTACAACCGTGGCACCCAGATCGGTGGCGGGAATCTTGGCCAGGGAGCCGTTGAAGGTCCCAATGGCGGTACGCGTCGGGGCGCAGATCACTACCTGGCGATGGGCCATGATCGCCTCCTTTATCGTGATGGATGAAAGACTCGGGATCCATGGTTCCACGATTGAGAATAGCACCGAGGTGCGGGTTTGCAGGGGCTTCGGGAAAAGGGAAAAGAAGGGAAAAGGGGGCTGTCCCCTTTATTTCTCGGGGGCAGGGGGCACGTCGTTGGCGGAACGCACGCAATTCTTGCCCGCGCGTTTGGCCAGATAGACGCTGTCGTCCGCCAGTTTGATGAGGTCATCCGGGTCTTTCATGGCTGGGCTGCGCACGGCGACGCCAATGCTGGCGCTGCCCTGCCAGGCATCATGGCCCGTGGGGACCCTCAGGGCGGCCACTGCATCCTTGATCTGCTCGGCGATGTGCATGGCGCCCTGGTAAGGGGTGGCCGGGCAGAGGACCAGAAACTCATCGCCGCCCAGCCGGCAGACGATGTCATCGTTGCGAAGCGCGTGCCGCAAGGTCCTGGCCAGTTCGATCAGTACGCGATCACCGGCCTCATGACCGTGGGTATCGTTCACTTCCTTGAAGTGATCCGCGTCGATCATCATGCAGGCCAGGGGTTTCCCCAATCGGTCGGACTCTTCCCACAGGGCCTCCAGGTGCTGCATGGCGTGGCGCCGGTTGGGCAGGCCGGTGAGCACATCCGTGCGCGATAGCACTTCCAGCTGGCGATTGGCCTCCGAGAGTTCAAGGGTGCGGGCGGCCACCCGGGCCTCGAGGGACTGATTGAGGTGATCCAGTTGTCGGTTGCGTTCCGATACCTGGGCAAACAGGTGACTCACGGCGGTCAGCAGCGGCTCGATGTATTCATGGCTGACCTTTTCCACGTCGGCATAGGCGGCTTCGGGGGCGACGCCCTTGCGTATTGCCTCGATCTGCCGGGCCATGTGCTGATCCTGCCCCAGGATGTGAAAGGCCAACCAGTGGATCAGGTAGTCGAGCAGGTATTTTCCCGCCTGCGGGGAGTCTTGAATCAGGGATTCATGCAGCCGGGTGACTTCCTCAAGAAAATCCCGGTGCATCTGGACATGGGCATCCACATGCCGGGTATCCAGGCCCATGGTCACCATCAGCCCTTCCTCTTCCCTGAAATGGTAGCCAGCGTAATCCACCAGCTGCCCATACAGCGTTTCCAGATCCTGCCGATGCACCTTGTTGGACCCCAGCAGGGTGCCCAGGCGGTTGATCAGTTCAACCAGGTGTTGATGCTGCTCATCGACCGTCGAGAGGCCGGTGACGAAATTGGCGTTCCACTGGAATGCGCGCATGGGAAGGGGCTCCCCTGAAGGATCCGGAGCGCTGCCGGAAAGACACGCGCTGGAGGAAGGTCGATCGGGTACGACCCATCCATGATACATCTCCGAGTGAGGTATATCCTGTTTTGCGATTCCTGAAAGGGGCACGGTGGTGATCGAGTCATCTCCTTCCAGGCGCGCTGTGATGCGGCTACCTTTCGTCCCCATTGAGTGCCAGGATATGGGTCTGGAAAGCTCGGTGGGCCACGATGGGGGCAGGGTGAGAGATGGCTGAGCGTCCCACAGGCGCTCAGGATACCTGATGGCATCCATGCATGAAGCTTGAATCCAATCAATCGGACGGTGGTGGAATGACTCAAGACAGGAATTCAAGGCTTATCGTGATTGGAGTGTCCGCTGGGGGCATGTCAGCCTTAAGGAAACTCGTGGCGCAGTTTCCAGAGGATTTTCCAGCGCCCATTTTCATCGTCATGCACATGGGCGCAGACACCACCGGAGATGCGCTCGTCAAGGCGTTAAATGAGAGCGGCAGTCTCACCTGTGTGCATGCACACGACGAACAGGCATTCAAGAGTGGTCATATTTATCTGGCGCCATCAGACCAACATATGCTGATTGTGGAGGGGAAGATCCTGGTGACCAAGGGTGCCAGGGAAAACCGTTCACGGCCTGCGATTGATCCCTTGTTTCGTTCTGCGGCAGTGGCTTATGGGAACCGAGTCATAGGGATCATCCTTACAGGATATCTGGATGATGGTACCAGCGGTACGATGGCGATCAAAAGATGCGGCGGAGTCTGCATTGCACAAGATCCGGAGGATGCATCTTATCCGGATATGCCGCGATCGGTGATAGCGAATGTTGGAGTCGATTATTGTTTGCCTGTTGTCGAGATGGGGGTGCTGCTATCTGATCTCTTAACGAGAGATCTACCGGAGAGCAGGCAGGTTCCCGAGGACATCATGATCGAGGCAAAGATTGCACAGCGGGTGTTAAGCGATTTACCGTCTGTCGAGGCGCTCGGTGATCAGGTTCCCTACAATTGTCCGGACTGTGGTGGGGTGTTATGGCAAATAGCGGAAGGAAAACTCCTCAGGTACCGCTGTCATACGGGTCATGCGTTTACCGCCTCGTCCCTACTGGCTCAACAAACAGAAAGGATTGAAGAAACGCTCTGGGTGGCACTGAGAATGTTCGAGGAGCGCCAGAATCTGCTCGTGACCATGGCCAAGAATGAAGGTGAAGGCAAGAGCTCTCCCTCATCGATCTCCCAGCGGGCTGCCGATTCCCAAGTCCACATTGAACGCATTCGTGCCATGTTGAAGGCCACCGACAAAAAAGGGGGGAATAACTCTAGAACCAAATAATCGTTCCCATGCGACCATTGGCTCGATAGCGTGAACTGTACTTATTCCAGTTTGTGATGAATCACCATGGCACTATCCCCGGAACGGCAGCAGGTGCTGCAAGCCGAACTCGATCGCCTCGTCGCTCGTCTCGACGCCCCGGAGCTGTTGTGGGCATCCGGATACTTTGCCGGGCTCGCCTCGGCAGGCGGGCAGGCGCTGCCGCAATCCGTACCGGCCAATGAAGCCGACGCAGCCGCGACGCTGACCCTCTGGTATGGCACAGAGACCGGCAACGGGCGCGGCGTGGCCGAGCGATTGGCGGCCCAGGCGCGTGCTCAGGGATGGGCGGTGGACCTTGCCAGCCTGGCCGACATCCAGCCGCGGCGGATCACCAAGCTGAAACTCCTGGTGCTGGTGATCAGCACCCACGGGGAAGGCGATCCACCCGAGGAGGCCGAGGCCTTTTACAAGCTCATGACCTCGGATCGGGCCCCGAAGCTCGACGGCCTGAACTTTGCCGTCTTTGCCCTGGGGGATTCCTCGTATCCGGATTTCTGTCAGGTGGGGCGCGATCTGGATACCGCGCTGGAGAGGGCGGGGGCCCACCGCATCCTCGATCGGGTTGACTGCGATGTGGATCTCGATGCGTCCGAGGACGTCTGGCAGCCCAGGATCCTGGAGGCGGTCACACCGCTGCTGGAACCGACAAAGGCCACACAGCCGCGGTTGCAGGTGGTCCGTGACAGCGCCATCCCGGCCTCCGCTGCCATGGTGCATGGGCGTCGCAACCCGTTTACCGCTGAATTACTGGAGGTCTCGCCGCTGACCGTGTCGCCCTCGGCCAAGAGCGTCCATCATCTCGCTCTGTCCCTTGAAGGCAGCGGGCTCAGCTACCAGCCTGGGGATTCCTTGGGCGTGTGGCCAAGCCATGCCCCCCACTTGGTCGATGAGATCCTAGAGCGCACCGGGCTTAACGGTGATGAGGCCGTCGAGCGTGGCGGCGAGACCCGCCCGCTGGTGGAATGGCTCACTCACCGACTGGAGCTGACCCAGGTGGCGCGGCCCTTCGTGGAGCGCTATGCCGAGCTGGGCGGGGTCACGCAGCTCGCTGAGCTGCTGGAGGACCGTAACGCGTTTGCCGCCTGGTGCAAGACGCGCCAGGTGGCGGACGTGATTGACGAATACCCTTGCGAACTCAATGCTGACCCGTTCGTCTCCTGCCTGCGCGCCATCGCCCCCCGTCTGTACTCCATTGCCTCCAGCCCGCTGGTGGATGAAGACGAGGTGCACCTGACCGTCAAGCTCGAAGGCGGCGAGACCGACAATCGACTGCGCGCCGGCGCTGCCAGCTGGCAGCTGACTCGCTCGCTGCGACCGGGCGATGGCCTGCCGGTGTACGTGGAGGCCAACCCGAACTTTCGCCTGCCCGAGGGCGGCGAGACGCCCGTCATCATGATCGGCCCCGGTACCGGGGTGGCACCCTTCCGGGCCTTTGTCGAACATCGCGCCGCCCTGGGCCACGGAGGGAAGAACTGGCTCTTTTTTGGCGAGCAGCATCGCCAGACGGACTTTCTTTACCAGCTGGAGTGGCTGCGCCACCTGCGCGAAGGCACGCTCTCCCGGCTTTCGGTGGCCTTCTCCCGGGACCAGGCCGATAAGGTCTACGTGCAGCACCGGCTCGCCGAGCAGGGCCGGGAGGTCTTCGACTGGCTGGAATCGGGTGCCCATGTGTACATCTGCGGCAGCGGGCAGGGCATGGCCAAGGACGTCCATCGGGCGCTGGCCGGGGTGATCGCCGAGCACGCCGGGGTGAGCGCCGAGGTGGCCGAGGAGCGCCTTGCGGAGATGAAGTCCGCCGGGCGCTACAAAAAGGAGGTGTACTGAAGATGTCTGGCCTGGATGTGGAAAAGATCAAGCGCGACAGCCGTCGCCTGCGTGGCTCCGTGGCTGAGGGACTTGAGGATCCGGTCACCGGCGCCCTTGCGGAGGCGGACACCGTGATCACGAAGTTCCACGGCATCTATCAGCAGGATGATCGTGACACGCGCAACGAGCGCCGGGAGGCCCGGCTGGAGCCGGCGTATCAGTTCATGATCCGGGTGCGGGTGCCCGGCGGGGTGATCAATCCGAAGCAGTGGCAGGCCCTGGACGAGTTGGCCGGTAGCGTGGCCAACGGCACCCTCCGACTCACCACCCGGCAGGCGGTGCAGTTCCATGGCGTGGCCAAGGAAGACCTCAGGACCCTGATGCGCGGCATCGACGCGGTGTTGATGGACTCGCTGGCCGCGTGCGGCGATGTGAACCGCAATGTCATGTGCCACGTCCAGCCCGAGGCCAGTGAGGTGCACGCCCAGGCCCTGCAATGGGCGCAGCGCCTGAGCGCGCACCTCACCCCAAAGACCGGCGCCTGGCGGGAGATCTGGATCGACGGCAAGAAGGTCGCCGACAGCGAGACCGAGCCGGAGGCCGAGCCCCTCTACGGTGAGACCTATCTGCCGCGCAAGTTCAAGATCGGGGTCGCCATCCCACCGATCAACGATGTGGACATCTTCTCCCAGGACCTGGGGTTCATCGCCATCGAAGAGGAAGGGCGGTTGGTGGGCTTCAATGTCACCGTGGGGGGCGGGTTGGGCTGCACCCACGGCGAGCCCAAGACCTTCCCGCGCCTGGGTGACGTGATCGGTTTCATCCCGCCGGGGCAGTTGCTCGAGCTGGCCGAGACGGTGGTGACCATCCAGCGTGATTTTGGCGATCGCAAGGAGCGCAAACATGCGCGCTTCAAATACACCATCGAGGATAGAGGGCTGGACTGGCTGCGCCAGGAACTCCAGGGGCGCTTGCAGGCCACCCTTGAGCCCGCGCGCGCCTTCGAATTCATCCACAGTGGCGACCGCTATGGCTGGACCGAGGCCGTGGACGGCTCCTGGCAGCTCAACCTCTTCATCCTGTCCGGCCGGCTGTTTCCCCCGCAACGCCAGGGCCTGCGTGCGCTGATCGATGAGGGCGTGGTGGCCGATGTGCGGCTGACACCCAATCAGAATCTGGTGCTGGCCGGGGTGGATGGGGCCAATCGGGCGCGGGTCGAGGAGACCCTCGCCGCCTACGGGCTTGATGAGCATCGCCAGGCCTCGCCGGTGCGCCTGAACGCCATGGCCTGCGTGGCGCTACCCACCTGCGGCCTGGCCATGGCCGAGGCCGAGCGTTATCTGCCGGATCTGGTCCGCCGCATCGAGGAGATGGCCGCCCGGCATGGCGTGGAGGAGCAGCCCATCACCGTGCGTATCAGCGGCTGCCCCAATGGCTGCTCCCGGCCCTACCTGGCCGAGATCGGCCTGGTGGGCCGGGCGCCCGGCCGTTACAACCTGTACCTGGGCGCCGGCTTTGATGGCTCGCGGCTCAACCGACTGGCGCTGGATAACGCCAACGAGGCCGACATCCTGGAATACCTGGATGGGGCGTTTGCCCATTTCGCCGCCGGGCGCGAGCCCGGCGAGCACTTCGGCAATTTCCTGGTTCGTGCCGGATTCATCGCCCCGGCGCATCATGGTCGCGACGTCAATCTCTGATTCAGGAGATCCCTTGCCGAAAACTCTCCCTCAGTAAACAGCGCCCCCCGGCTACCCCGTCGGCATCAGCCACGTCACCATCACCGGGATGAATCCCAGCGCGAAGATCGTGCTGAGCAGGGTGGTGCCGGCGGCCTGCCTGGGGTGGATGTCCAGGAGGGTGGCGATGACCACGGTGTTGGCGGCGATGGGGGTGATGGAGAGCAGGAAGATGGCTTGATGAACGGCCAGGTCATAGATGCCCAGCCAGTGGGCGTCCACCCAGGCAAAGGCCAGGGCCAGCAGGGGCCAGCTGATGAATTTACCGGCAAAGGCCAGGAGGGTAAAGCGGGGGTTGCCCGCCAGGCCCCGGAAGCTGAGGATGCTCATGCCGATGATCATCATGCCCAGGATGCTGTAGGCTCCGCGGAGGTTGTCGAACAGGGGTTGCAGCACGCCCGCGATGCCGACGCCGTTCAGGTTCAGGGCCGCGCCCAGCAGGAAGGCGTAAAGGGAGGGCAGGCGGGAGACCTTGACCAGGCAGTCGCGGACGCTGAAGCGCCCCCGCGCCGCCAGGTAGAAGCCCACGGAATGCTCGAACAGGGTGGTGCCCAGCATGCACAGGATGTACAGGCTCACGCCCTCCGCACCGAACAGCAAAAGGGCCACGGGAATGCCGAAATAGCCGCTGTTGCCGGTGCCCACCGACAGGGGAATGAGCGCGGCAGTGTTGTCCCCCAGCCAGCGCCGGGCCAGGTACAGGTGGCTCAGGGCGATCAGGGTGCAGAAGGCGAAGACCATCACCGGCAGCAACAGGACGCCGGGGCTCAGGGGGGCGTGCATGACCCCGGCAAAGATCACCGACGGGGTGATGATGTAGAGCATGATCCCGGCGATATGGCCGCCGCTGGCGTTGAGATAGCGCCCGGCCAGCCAGCCCAGCACGATGGTGATGTAAAGGGGCAGCAGCTGGGTGAGCAGGGAGAAGGTGGCGGTCATGCAGGCAGGATAAGGCCCCGCTCCCGGGAGGGAGCGGGGCTGTCAGGAGGGAGGGTTCAGCCCTTCTTGCCGGGCGGGATGTGCAGCGGGTGGCCCAGGGTGGCCAGGGCGGCTTCGTGCACGGCCTCGGAGAGGGTGGGGTGGGCGAAGACGGTGCGGCCCAGGTCTTCGCTGGAGGCGCCGAATTCCAGGGCGATGACGCACTCGGCGATCAGCTCGGAGGCACGGGAGCTGATCATGTGGGCGCCCAGCAGGCGATCGGTCTCGGCGTGGGCCAGCAGCTTGACGAAGCCGGTGGTATCTTCCATGGCGCGGGCCCGGCCGGAGGCGGCAAACGGGAACACGCCCACGGAGTAGGGGATGCCCTTGTTCTTGAGTTCCTGCTCCGTCTTGCCCACCCAGGCGATCTCCGGGAGGGTATAGATCACGCTGGGGATGGTCTCGTAGTTGAGGGTGCCGCCCATACCGGCGATGCGTTCGGCCACCATGACCCCTTCCTCGGAGCCCTTGTGGGCCAGCATGGGGCCGCGCACCGCGTCGCCCACCGCATAGACGTTGGGCAGGGTGGTCTTGCAATAGTCGTCCACATGGATGGCGCCGCGCTCGTCGATGAGCAGTTCCACCGGCCCACTGACCAGTCCGTCGGTGGAGGGACGGCGGCCGACACAGACCACCAGGCGGTCGAAGCGCTCTTCATGACGGCCGTCTTCGTCCTCGTACATGACGGTGACGGTGCCCTTGTCCTCGTCCACCTGGGTGTCGGTGACGCGGGCGGAGAGGCGGATGTCCAGCCCCTGCTTGTTGAAGATCTTCAGGGCTTCCTGGGAGACCTGGTCGTCGCAGAAGGACAAGAAGCGATCCTGCGCTTCCAGTACCACCACTTCAGCGCCCAGGCGGCGCCAGACGCTGCCCAGTTCCAGGCCGATGACGCCGCCGCCGATCACGCCCAGACGTTTGGGCACTTCGTCGAAGGCGAGGGCGCCGGTGGAGTCGACGATGTATTTGCCGTCGTAGGGGGCACACTTGAGTTCCACCGAGTGGGAGCCTGGCGCCAGGATGACGTGTTCCGGTTCCAGGATCTCCTCCTTGCCGTCGTGGGAGGTGAAGCATACCTTGCGCTCCCCCTGGAGCTGCCCTTGGCCCTTGAGCCAGGTGACCTTGTTGGCCTTGAACAGGCCCTGGATGCCCTGGGTGAGGTTGCCGATGAGACGGTCCTTGCGGGACATCATGCCGGCCAGGTCCAGTTCCACATCGCCCACATGCACGCCGTGGGTGCCCAGGTGCTTGCGGGTGTGCTCATACAGCTCCGAGGATTCCAGCAGGGCCTTGGAGGGGATGCAGCCCACGTTCAGGCAGGTGCCCCCCAGGCGTTCCTTGCCTGCGTCATCCCGCCAGCGGTCGATACAGGCGGTCTTGAGTCCGAGCTGGGCGCAACGGATGGCGGCCACATAGCCTGCCGGGCCGGCGCCGATTACTACTACGTCATAATCCTGCTGTGCCATGGTCTGGCTCCCGATCTTCTTGTCTTGTGTTCATGTGGCCCGTGGCCGCGCACAGGGCAGGCGAACACGGGCATGGTTCAGGTCCGGTGGTCCCTACACTTCCAGCAGCAGGCGGGCCGGGTCTTCCAGCATGTCCTTGATGGTCACCAGGAACTGCACGGCCTCGCGACCGTCGACGATGCGATGGTCGTAGGACAGGGCCAGGTACATCATGGGCCGGATCACCACCTGGCCGTTCTCGGCCATGGGCCGCTCCTGAATGCGGTGCATGCCCAGGATGGCACTCTGGGGCGGGTTGATGATGGGGGTGGACAGCAGGGAGCCGAAGACGCCACCGTTGGAAATGGTGAAGGTGCCGCCGGTGAGGTCTTCCATGCCCAGGCTACCCGCCTCGGCCTTCTTGCCGAAGTCGTTGATGGTGCGTTCAACATCCGACATGGTGAGCGTGTCCGTATCCCTCAGGATGGGGACCACCAGGCCCCGGGGGGCGGAGACGGCGATGCCGATATCGAAATACCCGTGGTAGACGATGTCCTTGCCGTCGATGGAGGCGTTCACTTCGGGGAACCGCTTGAGGGCTTCGGTGGCCGCCTTGACGAAGAAGGACATGAAGCCCAGGCGCACGCCGTGGCGCTTCTCGAAGCGGTCCTTGTACTGGGCCCGCAGGTCCATCACCGGCTTCATGTTCACTTCGTTGAAGGTGGTGAGCATGGCAGCGTTCTGCTGGGCTTCCACCAGACGCTCCGCAATGCGCGCCCGCAGACGGGTCATGGGCACACGTTTTTCGGGGCGGGCGCCGCTGGGGCCGGTAGACGGGGCCGGCGGCGGGGCGCTGGCGGGGGCCGGGGCGGCCTTGGTTGCGGGGGCCGGAGCCGCCGATGCGGGCGCCTGGGCGGCTTCGGCCTCCAGGGTCTCCAGGTACTTGAGCACATCTTCCTTGAGCAGGCGTCCGCCCTTGCCGGTGCCCTCGATCTCGGCGGGGTCCAGGCTGTGTTCGTTCACCAGGCGACGTACCGCCGGACTCAAGGCCGGGTCGTCGCCGTCATCGGCGGCATCACGCCCGGCGGTGGCGGTGTCCGGTTTCTTCGCGGCCTTCCCGGCGTCCTTGCCATCGTCATCCTTGCCGGCCTTCTTCTTGCCGCCTGCCTTACCGCCCTTGCCGGCCTTTTCCAAGTGGGCGATCACCTGCCCGGCGGTGACGATCGCACCTTCCTGTTCGATGATCTCTCCCATCACCCCGTCCTGGGGGGCGGGGACCTCCAGCACGACCTTGTCGGTTTCGATGTCGACCAGTATCTCGTCCCGCTTGACCTCGTCGCCGGGTTGCTTGTGCCAGGTGACGATGGTGGCATCCGAGACGGACTCGGGGAGTTGCGGGATCTTGACCTCAGTACTCATGGCGTGTGTGTCCTTATTGGTTCCGGCCTTGGGGCGCGGGCGCGGTCCGCGCCCGTTGGCCCTCTGTGTGTCTCTCGCCCTGGTGGTGGCCAGGTCAGTTCTGGCGCAGGGCCCG
Source organism: Ectothiorhodospira lacustris (assembly GCF_022227785.1). Lineage (NCBI taxonomy): Bacteria > Pseudomonadati > Pseudomonadota > Gammaproteobacteria > Chromatiales > Ectothiorhodospiraceae > Ectothiorhodospira > Ectothiorhodospira lacustris. The sequence continues at coordinate 60,456 of NZ_JAJNQM010000008.1, forward strand.
TTCGATCAGAGCTTCCTGCTGTTTTACGTGAACGTCCAGGTGGCCCACTGCCGGTGACGCGGATGCAGGCCGGGTGACATGCTGTAGGTGGCGGTCTTCGCCCAGCAGCGTGCGGATGTGATGCTGGCTGGAGTACCAGGCACCCTGGTTGAGCGGCTCTTCCTGGACCCAGTAGAACTCGGTGGCATTGGGATATTGCGCCAGAATCCCGCTCAGCTCTTCTTCCGGGAAGGGATAGAGCTGCTCCAGGCGCAGGATGACGATGCCGTGTTTTTCCTCGGTGCGGCGGCGTTCCAGCAGGTCGTAGTAGACCTTGCCGGCGCAGAGGATGATCCGGGTGACGCCCTGCGGGTCCAGTTCGTCGACCTCGTCGATGACGTTCTCGAAGCGCCCCTCGGTGAGGGATTCCAGGGCGCTTACCGCCAGTTTGTGGCGCAGCAGGCTCTTGGGGGTCATCACGATCAGCGGCTTGCGGTAGGGGCGGATCATCTGACGCCGCAGCAGGTGGAATATCTGCGCCGGGGTGGAGGGGACGCAGACCTGCATGTTGTGCTGGGCGCAGAGCTGCAGATAGCGCTCCAGGCGGGCGGATGAGTGTTCCGGACCCTGGCCTTCGTACCCGTGGGGCAGCAGCATCACCAGTCCGCACAGGCGTGCCCACTTCTGCTCACCGGAACTGATGAACTGATCGATCACCACCTGGGCGCCGTTGGCAAAGTCGCCGAACTGGGCCTCCCACAGGGTCAGGGTGTTGGGGGCGGCGGTGGCATAGCCGAACTCGAAGGCCAGTACCGCTTCTTCCGAGAGCAGCGAGTCGATGACCAGGAATTCTTCCTGATTCTCGGCCAGATTGCGTAGTGGAATCCAGCGGTTGCCGTCACGCTGATTGAACAGCACGGCGTGACGATG